>JAJPXK010000094.1:1042-21096 GCA_021205485.1 Clostridia bacterium
CCGCCCTTTCCATAGCGTTTAAAACGTCGTTTACCTGGTAAGCTATCCCCTCTAACGCCGCCCTGACTATATGAGCCCTGGTAGTTCCCCTGGTTATGCCGGTAACAGTGCCACGGGCCATAGCGTCCCAGTAGGGGGCGCCGAGCCCCGTAAACGCGGGCACGACGTACACCCCTCCGCTGTCCTCTATAGTAAGGGCCAGGGCCTCGCTCTCGGCCGCAGTCTGTATAAAGCCTAACCCGTCGCGAAGCCACTGCACTGCGGCGCCGCCGATAAACACAGAGCCCTCAAGGGCGTACGCCGGCCTGCCGAACCCCGCGCACAGCGTGGTAATGAGGCCTTCGCCCCCGCATGGTTCGCTCCCCGCGTTCATAAGCAAAAAGCAGCCCGTGCCGTACGTATTTTTTACGTCGCCCTGGTTTAAACAGAGCTGTCCGAACAGGGCGGCCTGCTGATCGCCCGCCACGCCGTAAATCGGTATCTCGCAGCCGAAAAACTCCTTTGAGGTGACGCCGTAAAAGGCCCCGCTCGGCTTTACTTCGGGCAAAGTTATGCCCTGCGGTATGCCGAGGGCCGATATAAGCTCTTTATCCCAGCGGAGTTTATGTATATCGTAAATCATTGTGCGGGAGGCGTTTGTATAGTCGGTGGCGTAAATTTTGCCGCCGGAAAACTTCCACAAAAGGTATGTATCCACCGTGCCGAAGAGAAGTTCGCCCTTTTCCAGCCCCTCTTTCGCCCCCGAGACGTTGTCTGCTATCCACTTTAACTTTGTAGCCGAAAAATAAGGGTCTATCAAAAGCCCCGTGCGTCTTTCTATAAGGGGCGCTAAGCCTTTTTCCTTTATCTGCCCGCAGAGGGTCGCCGTGCGGCGGCACTGCCACACTATGGCGTTATACACGGGCTGGCCTGTGAATCTGTTCCACACTATAGTAGTCTCGCGCTGGTTTGTAACGCCTATCGCGGCTATATCGCAGGCTTTTACGCCCGTTTTTGCGAGCGCCTCTTTGATTACGCCGCAGGCGGAAGTAAAAATTTCTTCGGGGTCGTGCTCCACCCAGCCCGATTCGGGATAAATCTGCCTGAACTCGCGGGAGCTTATCCCCGCCATGTTGCCGTTTTTATCAAATAATATCGCCCGCGAGGACGTTGTCCCCTGGTCTAAAGCGAGAATGTATTTCATTTTCCCCTCTCCGCGTTAAGTAACATCAACAATGAAAATTTACATAATTATATTACATAACGCAAAAAATGTCAACGGTGATTTTTGCCTGCGGCAAAAGGATATGACGCCCGCGGCAAGTAAACAGGGTTATCGATTTTACAAAATTTTAATAAAGTTATAACATTAATTAAATAAATAAAAGTTATAGTATGCGAAAAGTAAAAATTTTACTGCAGTTTACACTAATTTTATATAACTTTTGTAATATTATGTAGAATTTAATTATTGCGGGTAGAACAATGGAACAGACAGAATCAAAGACCAACAGCATAAACGCCGTTACGACCGCAGACGGCGAAAAAATCAGTAAAAAAGCAAAAATGACAAAAGTAAAGGGCGAACCGAAAAAACTTTTCGGGTATGAACTGCCCTACGTAGGGCTGGCAATGATAGCCTTCTCCTTCTTCGGGTTTTTAGCCGAGAATATCGCGAGGATGGCTACAAAGCATATATTTGACTGCAGGCACCAGCTTTTGCCCTTTTTATTCGCCTACGGCATAGCCCTGTTCGCCATGCTGCTTATTTTAGGCACCCCCGACGAAATGAGAATATTCAACAAGAGGATATTCGCTAAAAAAGGGCTTAAATACAGGGTACTTTCGCACATAACCTACTTCGCCATAATTTTCGCCTTCGTGTTTTTAGGCGAGATTGCCGTAGGCGAGTTTTACGAAGCCTGCACCGGCGTAATATTATGGGACTATTCTGACATACCCCTCCACGTCACAAAATATACAAGCGTTATATCGGGCGCGGCGTACGGCGGGGGCGCATACCTTATTATGGCGTTCGGCTTTAAGCCTATGATGAAGCTTATACAAAAAATAGGCCGCAAAACAGCCATAATATTAAACTGCACTTTAGGCGTCGCCATTGTGATAGATTTTATAATAATGGTTGTAACCGTATTTGTAACGGGCGCCGCCCCCGAATACTGGTCGGTACAGTTTTAAATATGAACATCGCTCTGTAATATATCTCCTTACGCGAAAAGCGTCCGACTTATGCGTCGGGCGCTTAAGCTTTTGTATATATGTGAATATCTGGTGATAAAATGTGAATATTCGGTGAAATATTCTATGCGAGTATTGACTTGGAGCAAACTCAAAGTTTTATAATTGAAGCCGCCGAAGGAGAAAAATATGACTATAAAAGAAGTTAGCGAAAAATACGAAATACCCGCCGACACGCTGCGGTATTACGAAAAGGTCGGGGCGATTCCTCCCGTAACAAGGACGGCTTCGGGCATAAGAGATTACAGCGAAGACGACATCGCCTGGGTAGAGCTTGCAAAGTGCATGCGGGCGGCGGGGCTGCCTGTAAACACGCTTGTGGAATACCTTAAGCTGTTTAAACAGGGCGACTCCACCTTTTTTAAACGCCTTGAGCTGCTTAAAAAACAAAAAACCATACTTTTGCAGCAGCAACAGCAGATTGCCGAGACCATCGCAAAGCTTGACTATAAAATATCGCTGTACGAAAATACAGATAAAATTTCTGACAACAACAAAGACTGAGGTGAAACTATGGAATTTACAACTTTAAATAACGGGGTAAAAATGCCGATGCTCGGGTACGGCGTATACCAGACGCCGCCCGCAATTACCGAAGAATGCGTTTTTAACGCCCTGAAGACGGGCTACAGAAGCATAGACACGGCTCAGGCCTACGGCAACGAACAGGGCGTAGGCGCGGCAATCAAAAAAAGCGGCATACCGCGCGAAGAAATTTTTATTACCACAAAAATATGGATAACCAACGCGGGCTACGAAAAGGCCAAAGCGTCAATAAAAGAGTCGCTTGAAAAACTGCAGACAAACTACGTTGACCTGCTTTTAATCCACCAGCCGTTCGGCGATTACTACGGTTCGTACAGGGCTATGGAAGAGGCGTATAAAGAGGGCAGGGCCCGCGCGTTAGGCGTATCCAATTTCTATCCCGACCGTTTTATAGATATAGAGCATTTCGCCGAGATAAAACCCGCCGTAAACCAGATTGAAACTCACGTTTTCTGGCAGCAGAGGGAAGCAAAAAAATATATGGACGCCCGCGGCTGCCGCATAATGTCGTGGGGCCCCTTCGCCGAGGGCAAAAACGACTACTTCAACAACGCCGTTTTAAAGGATATCGGGGCAAAACACGGCAAGACGGCCGCGCAGGTCGCCCTCCGCTTTTTATTGCAGAGCGACGTTATACTTATCCCTAAGACAACTCATACCGAGCGAATGAAAGAAAATTTTGATATCTTCGATTTCAGTTTAAACGGCGAAGATATGAAACGCATAGAGGCGCTGGACACGGGCAAAAGCCTGTTCTTTTCTCACCACGACCCCGAAACGGTTGAATGGTTCATGAGCATTTTGTAAATTAAGAATTATGAATTGAGAATGAAGAATTAAAAAAGGAATAAAGTTTATGGATTATAAAAAAGGCTACGTTTATGAATTGATGGACAACGGCGGACCTACCGATTGCAGGGAAAGCTACTTTACAGAAGCCGCAGAAGAAATGATGCGGGCGAGAACGCTTTGTTTTAAAGCCAACAATGTTTCGCCCGACGACCCCTCTTACGTAAAATATCTTGAAGAACTGTTTTCAAGGCCGCTTGACGACGTAAGGATTCTGACACCGTTCACCTGCGACTTCGGCAACAGGGTCACATTCGGCAAAGGCGTATTTATAAACCACTCGGCGATACTTTCGGCTTCGGGCGGAATAGAGTTTGAAGACGGAGTTATGCTCGCGCCGGGCGTGAAAATCGCACTATTAACCACGATTTCAACGCAAGACATTCTATATACACTTACGGCAAAGTTACGTTAAAAAAGAACGCGTGGATAGGCTTAGGGGCGACCATTTGCCCCGGAGTTACCATAGGGAAGTACGCTGTGGTAGGCGCCGGCGCCGTTGTAACAAAAGACGTGCCCGACTACGCCGTAGTCGGCGGCGTTCCCGCAAAAATTATAAAATACCAGAACGCCGACGAACAAAGGGAATAACTGGATTGAAACACACAAAACGGCGGGGCTGCAAAAGCAGCCCCGCCGTTTTGTCGTTTTACGTAAATTCGTTAAATATTACAGTTCAATCGTGGAAGCGTATTCTTCCAATATGCGGTTAATTTCTTCTTCCCGTTTATAAAACACATCGTCGCATCGGCGTAAAATTTCTTCCGCCTGTTTATCATTGCGTTCTTCCAGGATTAAATGCGCGGCATAGGCTTGTTCAACCGCGGAAGCAAGTTGCGGGGGCAAAATAGTTTTAAGCGCAGACATCTCGCTTTGCAAATCACTGACGCCCGACACATTATCGAAGTATTGCGAGTGCCCGCCGTTATTGACTTCGCTTAGATACGTCATTAGTTCAGAATAGGGCGAATCCGTACGTTCTTCGGTCCACAGTTGCCACATTTTATCCCACTTAAGATCTTTTTCCGTAGGTTCAACTTTCTTTTTTCTGAAAAGGCCAAACATGATTTTCACCTTTGAACATAAAGTTTAAGTAAATTTACTTTTTAAAATATCCGTCCAAATCGAAGAAGGGGTCAAGGTATTCCCTTGTGTTATAGCACATCTTCTTAAACAGCTCAAAGCTCTGCTCCCTCGTAAGCCTGTCGCAGAGGGCCTGGTTTGCAAAGGAAAGATAAATTTTGTTCAAATCCCTCTCCTTTATGCCCTCAAAACACGTCTCTATATTGCCGTTGGCCCTGTAAACCATATTTATTACGGCGTTAGGCAGGGGTTTAGACACCACGGGCTTTACCTGACCGTTAGAAAATACGCAGTTAGTCTCTACAATGCTGCCTAAGGGAAGCTGAGGCATCTGCCCTACGTTTGGCATATTCACGTTGGAAACTATCGTCTCGAAGCCCATGATGGCCTTCATAAGTTCCACCGCCTCCTCCGCGGATTTTACCACGGGGAATTGCTTTCTGCCTTCGGCCATCTCCATAGTTTCGGCGATCCTCTCCGCCTGCTGTTTTTCGCGATAATCTACGGTAGTTAAGTTGAACTTCCACTTTTTAACCGTCTCGGGGTCCTTTAAGTACCACCCCGAAGGCATAAACTCGGCGAGGTGCCTGTCGCCCGCGGCGGCCAGCGCGCCGTAACGGTCGAACAGATCCATCTTTACGTTGTTGCCGTAGCAGAACGGGTCGGTCAAAAAGTCAAACTGTCCGTGGCCCTCCTGCTCGCAGTAGCCCTGTTCAAAGAATTTCTCTTCAAATTCGGGGATGAGGGCCAAAAGGTCGATATTGCCGTAGCGGGCCTCGGTTATCCACGTAAAGTGGTTTACGCCGCAGGCGTCGGTGTAAATCTGGTTGCGGTAAACGTCTATGCCTCTGAGTTCTTTAAGGGCGCAGCATAAAAATTCCTGCGCATGGAAAACTTCGTGGCAGCAGCCGAACGCCTTTATCTTAGGGAACACGTCGTAGAGGGTCTTTACGCAAATGCTCATCGGGTTGGTAAAGTTGATTACCCATGCGTCGGGGCAAATCTCCTTTATCTTCTGCGCAAACCCTTCATAGAGGGGCACCGTACGCATAGCCCTGAGCACGCCGCCGGGGCCAGCGGTATCGCCTACCGACTGGTAGACCCCGTATTCTTCGGGAGCGTGAACGTCCGAACGCATCTCTTTAAACGTCGCGGGCAAAATAGAAATCACCACCCAGTCGGCGCCTTCAAGCGCGGGTTCTATATCTTTATAGACTTTATAGTCGAATTTGCTGTTTGTAAGTGGATTTTTGTTGATATACGCCCCTATTTTAGCGTTGCGCTCCGCGGCGGGAACGTCTATATCGTAGAGGGCTATCTCGCCCGAAAGCCCTTCGGCTACGGCGAGGTCAGACATAAACACCCTCGCCCACATTTTGCTGCCGCCGCCTATGTAGGCTATTTTTATTCTTTTCACTTTTAAAACCTCCGTAAAAAGCATTTATTTCCAGGCGCTATTATACACCCGCCAGCGCCTTTTTGCAACACAAAAATTTTTATGGCTAAGATAACAATGGCTATCCCGCCTGAGCGGGGCGATGTATTTTAAGGCTTATCTTCTGAGCCGCCATAGACCCTTGTCACAAATTTATTGTATTTGTCTATCACGCAGTCCATAATATTCCCGTCGGTTACAAGGGTATAATTCAGGTCGTCGCCCGAGCCGTCGCATCTGAACACCACGCATTCGTCGTCTTCGCCGGCTATCTCGCCTAATGGCTGAGCGACATAGTAAAAATTCCCCTCGTGAGGGAATCCCTCTAAAAGTTTAAAGCTGAGCGTCTTGCCGTCTCTGGTAAGAAAGCTTATTATATCCTCGTCTTCAAAGTTTTTGTTGTCAGCCATGCCGCCTCTCCCTTTTATATTCTCTTATTTCAGCATACTACAATTTTCCCCTTCCGTCAATACTTAAATTAAATTTGCCATAACAAAAAATTTTTCTCAAAACCTCTTGACTAAAAAAAATTCGGGTTTATTATAATAAATAAAAAAAGGAGTTTTTTATGCAATACGTGACATTGAATAACGGCGTAAAGATGCCTCAGTTAGGCTTCGGCGTATATCAGATAGAAAAGGACGAATGCGAACGCTGCGTACTTGACGCGATAGAAACGGGCTACCGCCATATAGACACCGCTCAGGCCTACAATAACGAGGAAGAAGTAGGCTCCGCCGTGATTAAATCGGGCATACCCCGCAGCGAATTTTTTATCACCTCTAAAATTTTTGTAAATAATTACGGCTACGAAAAGGCGAAAAAAGCAATAGAAATTTCGCTTGAAAGGCTGAAGACTGACTATATAGACCTTATGCTTATCCACCAGCCGTTCGGCGACTACTACGGGGCGTGGAAGGCGTTTGAAGAAATGTACGAACAGGGCAGGCTCAAGGCCATAGGCGTATCCAACTTCTACCCCGACAGGCTGGTAGATTTATGCTGCTACTCGAAAATTCCGCCTATGGTAAACCAGATAGAAACTCACCCTTTCAACCAGCAGGTTGAAGCGCAGAAGTGGACGGAAAAATATAACGTGCAGATAGAAGCCTGGGCCCCCTTCGGCCAGGGCAGGGGCGAGATGTTCTCTAACCCCGCTATAGCTGAAATCGGCAAAAAGTACAACAAGACCGTCGCACAGACGATACTCCGCTGGCAGCTTCAACGCGGCATCGTAGTTATACCTAAATCTACGCATCAGGAGCGTATGAAAGAAAATTTTGACGTCTTTGACTTTGAACTTTCCGCCGAAGATATGGCGAAAATGGCTAGTCTCGATAAAAAGCAAGGCTTTTCGCAGCCGCCGCACAATACCCCCGAGGCGGTAGAAAAATTTTTCAGACTCTCAGAAGCGAGAAAGAATAGTTAAGGCTTCCTCAGATTTCCCTTGAGGGTAGCCTTATAAGGCCGAAAGGAGATTCTTCGACTTCATTCCGCTACGCTCCATTCCGCTCAGAATGACAAAGGGCGTTACGACCTCACACAGAATGATGAAATGGCGGAGCGATGGATGTTTCTTCTTGCCTTCCCCTCAAGGGGAAGCCTTTGATAGTGTACCTCATAGCCTCCCTTATCAGGGGAGGCTTTATCCGCCCGTCATCCTGTGTGAGGCTATCTCCCCCTGTTATCCCTGAGGAGGGCTACCTCCCCTGTCATCCCTGAGGAGGGCTATCTCCCCTGTCATCCTGAGGGAGCGAAGCGAGTCGAAGGATCCCGCGGGTACCCGCGATTTGCATACTACGTCACCACACCCCTCAGTCAGCCTAACGTCAGCCAGTGTCTCAGCGGCTGTAAGGGCAACAGCCGCTTCGGTCACCGTTTGCACCTTGCAATATGTGCAAATTCGTCTCGCCAACCACAACAATGCACTGCATTGTTGTGAGAAATGTCGGCTCGTCCTTAATAGGGGAGCCTTCTATGTGGACATTACAACAAACGATATATGTCTACAAAAATTAGTTGTTATCAAAACATAATGCACGATAATCAACAAACGCAAAAATCATCAAAAAAATTAAAAATAATTTTGCCAAAATTGTTATAAGAGTTTTCACAATCCCAGCTTAACCTTATCAAATTATGCAAGATATGAAACAGTGCCACCCGTGACTGACCATGACGCATATTCAGTTTTCAATGCAACTGAAAGCCCTAGATCCACAAGCGAAACTGTAAAATTTGCCTGTACACCCTCTTTTACATTGCCAATGGTTTTTTCTATAGTAGATAAATTCTTCTTATTTTCGTCTAATATATTTACCGTTATCTCTAATCCACTTATATCCACCTGCGGCATAACGGTAAACTTTACACCTAAACTGCTTAACGCCAGTTCGTAGCTTATTTCTACGTCGCTGTTTCTCGCAGAACGGCTCAACAATTTTGAATTACCATCCGTATTGGTTGTTGAAGTACCGTAATCTATAAGCTTTGCCCCTATCAACACAACAGCAAACATTACAAGAACTACAACAATAAATTTTAGAAAACCGTGAGACTTTTTACCTCCTGAGTCACCCATATACTTTTTCCTCCAATAAAAAATGCGCCCATAGAAGAGCGCACGAAAAACGAGCTTCTTCTATGTTGCTACACATTTTCCTGAAATTGGGATAGAAGCATACGTCTTTACCGCAGTATGCCCAATTTCAAATATAAAAATGTGTAGCATATTCAGTATATCACAACAAAAAAATAAATTCAATATTTTTATTTAAAGTCTATAAAAAATTACTGCCGCGGAATCCGCGGCAGTATGCTTTTTTAGATAATAACAATATTACAGCAATCAATATACCATTACAACCGATACGCATACGGCAATCAGTCGTCAAAGCCATAAAGGCTGTTGTATTTGCCGATAATTACGTTCTTTACTTCCCCGTCCTCAACAAGGGTGTACTTTTCGCCTTTTTCCACATGAAGGACTACTAAGTTTTTCCTCTCTTCCTGTACATCTTCGGGACAACCCGCGGGCGCCGCGAGGTTATACAGCGCGCCGCCGTATGTCGCCGCCATAAGAAGCCTCAGCTTTATCTTTTTGCCGTCCTGTTTTAAAACCCCCGTATCGTCGTTATGCCATTTCCACATTACAGCATCCTCCTGTTATAATATTCTCCCTTAATTTTCAGCAGCCTCTGCCGCCGCCTCCGCCGAAGCCTCCGCCCCCGAAACCGCCGCCAAAGCCGCCTCCGAAGCCTCCGCCGCCGCCCGACGGGCCCTTATTAGGACGCGACATGGCGGTATTTACAAACTTTGTATTCATAGAGCGGAACACACTGTTCCATATATACAAATCGAACGCTACGTCAAACGCGCTGCCTCTTACATACTGAGGCGGGCGAAGGTCTATGCCCTTGAATTTATCCGTCCACGCGTCGGTTACGCCTAACACCTGAGCGTAAGGCAACACATGATAGTAAAGATCAGGATTTTCTTTGAGCATAAACTCGATTTTGTCCTTTTCGGTAAACAGAATAAACTGTTTAAACCCTAATATATGGCCTAATTTTTGCGTGTACTCTTTGGTACGGGTGAAAGAAGTTCCGCAAAGCAGCCCTGATATGGCGGCGATAACGCCAAGCGTGACAACGGTAACTCTGCCGAACGCCGAGCAGGGCAAAAGCATCGCTATCGCCGAAACTATAACGCCTATAGCTACCCCCGCAGCCATAACGGCAACCCTTTTAGCCGTCTTCCACTTATACTTTCGCTGCGAAGCGATATACCCCGCGAGCGCGGCGGCGACAAAGCTTATTCCGCAGGAAACCGCCCCCGCAAAAAAGGTGTAGCCGTAAAATACGGCAATCTGCGGATATACCATACAGAAAAGAACGAGAGCGATGATGCATACCGCCCCGAAAATCACGGCTATTTTTGTAGTGGTTTTATTGTAAAGCTTGCCCTTTACCTGCGAATTTACAAGATTTGTAGCCTTATCCGTAGTTTTGTAGAATGAGTTTTTCAAGGCCGAAACCTGAACGACTTCCCTGCCGTTAAACAGCCCCTCGTGGATAACCCGTATATGTTCCGGTTCGTCCGCCGTCGGGTTTTTATCCGTCTTGTACAATACGGGGTTGTCGCCCTTTCCGTCTATCTCTATGGTGAGGTAACCCTTGTCGGCGAGGTAGAAAATAGCCGCCCCTAAGTCCTCACTGTCCACGTTGTTGTCTATTAATTTGCCCATTAAGAGGGGGTCCATCTCTTCGGGGGCCTGCATATTTACCGTAACAGTCATATCGGGCTCGCGGCATACTGTAAGCTTTAAGGCCACAGCCGCCAATATCAGCGCAAATCCTATTAAAAGGGACCAGAGTATGCTCCAGTCAAAGGCCGTTGAAAGGACTCCGTCTTCAAAGCTTAAATCAAGAGTAATGCCATTATACGCGGACAGGGATTCTGCTTTTATGTCGATTACATTGCCGCTTATATTGTACGCCGCGTAACTATTGGAAGTAGTTCCGCTTTTGCCCGAAAACACGTCAAAATCTTCCAGACCGTCGGGCACTGTAACCGTCACTGCGACGTCGCTTAAGCCGCAAGACCAGCCGTAGCCTATTACGTCCAGCGGCATATACCCCTTATCCGAAAGGGCGGGAACTACCATTGTATACGTCAAAGTATAAGTTCTGTAATCGTAACCTACGCCGTCCTCTCCGCGAAGATAGATGGAGACGTAATTGCTGTCGTCGTTCTGGCTGTAGGGCGCAAAGTCGTCGTTATCGCATGCGGCTTGTATATTTTTGTATTTTATATTGCCGTCAAGCGGCAAATCGCGTATAATGCCGTGCAGACCGTAAGAGGAAAAGTATACCGTAATTTCCTCCTCCACCTCTATCGTACGGTCGGCCGACACGCCCATCGTTACAGAATACTTTGTAACTTCAAACTGAGTACTTGCGGCCTTGGCGGTATAGCCGTTATTAAACGGCAAAAATATCGCGGCAGACAGCAAAATCGCAGCCAGAACTATAAAGATTTTAATTTTGCTTTTACTTAGCTTCATATTCCTTTACCCGATTACAAAAAACTTGCGGAAACACTTCCCGCAAGCCTTTTATTCTTAAAATTTTACCTGAGGGGCGTTACGCTCTTCGGCGTTTTCTATCTCGAAGTAGCTCCGCTTTTCCAGCCTCATTCTTCTCGCGACGATGCTGGACGGGAATATATCTATCCTTGTGTTGAGTTCTTTGACTGTGCCGTTGTAGTAACGCCTTGCCGAGGCGATCTCGTTTTCTATGCCTTTAAGCTGGTTCTGCAAATCCAGAAAGTTGGTATTCGCCTTGAGTTCGGGGTAAGCCTCTTTTAAAGCGAAAAGCGATTTAAGCGTTCCGTTCAATGCGTTTTCCGCCTCGATTTTGCCGTCGCCCGTGGCGGTCATTGCCGCGTTGCGGGCGGCTATAACAGCCTCTAACGTGCCGCTTTCGTGCTTGGCGTAGCCCTTTACCGTCTCTACAAGGTTAGGGATAAGGTCGTAACGCTTTTTAAGCTGCACCTCTATGGTATGCCAGCCTTCTTCCACTAAGTTTTTGAGCCTCTGCAGCTTGTTGTAAGCCGAAATATACCATGCTGCAACAGCTATAACCAGAACAAGCACCAAAACCACGGCCACGACAATGCCTATTATCGCGCCCGTAGAGAGAAGCAAAATGTTTGTCATTTTATCGTCCTCCCGATATATAAATATTTTTTTATCTGATTAAATTATACAATACGTACATTTTTATGTCAAGGGGAATGACAAAAATTTTACATACAAAACTATTATATGGTATCGCTGCAAAAATTATTGCAGGTCACAGGTTATTTATCGCCGTTTTTAATTTATTTAAGGCATATTCAAGGGTCTTTTCAGGGCAGGCGACGTTTATACGCTCATAGCCATTTCCGCTTTCGCCGAAAATTATTCCGCTGTCAAGCCATAACCCTGCCTTGTTTACAATCAAGTCCTGCCTCTGCCTTTCGGTCAAACCGAGGGAATTGAAGTCAAGCCACAAAAGATATGTGCCCTGCGGCGGCGTAAGTTTAATCTGCGGCAGATTTTCGCTTAAAAATTTAGCGGTAAACTCAATATTGCCACGCACATACGCGATCATCTTTTCGTACCACTCGCCGCCATAGCGGTAGGCCGCCTCGCACGCGGTAAGCCCTAAGGCGTTTAACTGGCTGTACCCCGCCGCGTTCACCTGGCGGATAAACGCCGACCTCAATTTTTCATTCGGTATAAATATATTGGAGACCTGCAAACCCGCAAGATTAAACGTCTTTGAGGGAGATGTGCATATAACTGAGATATCGGCAAATTTTTCGTCAACCGAGGCGAACACGCTGTGACTGCCGTAAAAAACAAGGTCGGAATGAATTTCGTCGCTCACCACTGTAACGCCGTATTTAAGGCATATTTCGCCGATTTTTTTCAGTTCGTCCCCTGTCCACACCCTGCCTACGGGGTTATGCGGGCTGCAGAGAAGAAAGAGTTTTATATTATTTTGCTTAATCTTTTTCTCAAAATCATAAAAATCAATGGCGTAACCGCCGTCGGGAAGTTTTACAAGGTCGCTGCTTACAACCTTTCTTTTATTGTCCTCAATAACTTCGGAAAAGGGATAATATACGGGCCGCTGAATAAGCACGGCCTCGCCCTGCGACGTATACGCCCGCACCGCGGCGGCGAGGGCGAACACCACCCCGGGAGTTTTTACCAGCCAGCTTTGCCGCGGCTGCCAGCCGTGGCGGGAATTGAGCCAGGAATATACCGCGTCGAAGTAACTTTCCGACGGTTCGCTGTAGCCGAAAATGCCGTGCTTCGCCCTCTCTGTTATGGCGTCGATAACAAAGCTTGAAGTCATAAAATCCATATCGGCGACCCACAGGGGCGTAATATCTTCGGGGTACCCCCTGCTTTTGGCGCAGTCGTACTTAAGGCTGCCCGTGCCCCGCCTTTCTATTACCTTGTCAAAGTCTAAATTTTTCTCTTTCATTTAAATTAACCTTTATAAAAATATACCGCGATTAAGGCTCCCCCCTCAGAGGGAAGGCGTGCTGTCTATCGCCTGTTTAAGGTCAAAAATAAGGTCGGCGGCGTCTTCTATCCCCGCGGAAAGCCGCAAAACTCTGTCGGTTATGCCGTTTTTAATGCGTAAATCTTCGGGCACGTCGGCGTGCGTCTGCGTAAACGGGTAGGTAATAAGCGTCTCAACTCCGCCTAAACTCTCGGCAAAGCGGATAAGCTTAACCGACTTTAATATATGCAGGGCGAGGGCCCTGCTTTCAACCTCAAATGTAATCATAGAGCCGAATCCCCTGGCCTGCCTTTTAGTAATTTCGTACCCCTTGCCGCCTTCAATGCCGCAGTAGTATACCTTAGTCACCTTGCTTTCGCTCTGCAGATATTTTGCTATGGCGATGGCGTTCTGCTGAGATTTTTCCATCCTTACGGGCAAAGTTTTTATGCCCCGAAGCACCAGCCAGCTATCAAAGGGGGCCAACCCCGAGCCTACCGTCTTTATGATAAAGCGGAGCTTTTCAGAAAGTTCATTTGAATTAACAACCAAAAAGCCGGCCAGAGCGTCGTTATGGCCGCCTAAAAACTTTGTTCCGCTGTGTACGACGACGTCCGCCCCGAGCGAAAGGGGGTTCTGGAAGTACGGTGAAAGAAAGGTATTGTCCACAATAAGGAGAATACCCTTTTGCCTTGTGATTTTTGCCAGGGCGGCGATATCTATTACGTTCATCATAGGGTTTGTAGGCGTTTCTATGTATACGGCCCTGGTATTTTTTGCGATTAACCCCGCAATATCCTGCGACGAACAGTCTGCACGGGTTACAGTAACCCCGTTTTTTGACGTAATGTTGTCAAACAGCCTCACCGTTCCGCCGTACAAGTCGCAGTCGCATATTATATTGTCGCCAGGGGAAAACAATTCCATCAAAGCGGCAATCGCCGCCATTCCGCTTGAAAACGCCAGGGCGTCAACGCCGCCTTCAAGGCAGGCTACCACCTTTTCAAGCTGTTCCCTTGTAGGGTTTTGCAGACGGGAGTAATCGTAGCCCGTACTTTTGCCCGCCTCGGGATGAGCGTACGTCGCCGTCTGGTAGATAGGCACGCTTACGGCGCCAGTATTGTCGCCGGCAAATCTTTGGCCGTCGCCGTGTATACATTTGGTTGAAAATTGCATTTTTATCACCTTTAAAGAGAAATTAAAGCTCCGCTGATTTATCGGTTGATTTTTTTAATTTACTGTGTTATTATAGGTTTGGTAGGTTTTGACGGTAAAAAATTTCCGCCTTAAAGGCGCGTCCTGACAGGGCGGTTATAATACCGTAACACCAATATTTTAACGAGGTCTTTTATGAAAATTTCCACCCGCGGCAGGTACTCTTTAAGAATGATGGCAGACCTTGCCGCACACTACAACGAAGGATATATCGCCCTCAAAGATATATCCGAAAGGCAGAATATTTCAAAAAAATATCTTGAGCAGATTATACCATTTTTAAACCGAAGCGGCCTGTTGACCACAAACCGCGGCCATATGGGCGGCTATAAGCTTGCAAAATCCCCCGCGGAAATTACTGCAAAAGACGTTATAGAAAGCGCCGAGGGCAGCCTTGCGCCTGTAAGCTGTATGGAAAACACCCCTAACGAATGCCCTAACTACACCTCTTGCCCTACTATTTCGTTATACCAGGGGCTTTACAAGGTTATAAACGACTATCTTTCGGGCATAACCTTGCAGGATATTATTTCAAGAGGCAACCCCGCCGACAACTATTGCATATAACCTACAAAAATCTTTGGTAAATGCTCTTTTGCAAATTAACAATCTGCCTTGCAAAATAAAGGAATTCCTCTCCTTCCGGAGTTATCTCTATCCCCTTGTTAGAACGGGTAAATATGCTGGCGTTGATCTCTTTTTCAAGTCTGCCTATCGCATCCGACAGGGCCGGCTGCGATACGTAAAGTTCTGCCGCCGCCTTGTTTATAGATTTCGTTTCAGCTACTTTCACCGCGTAAATTATTTGCTGCAACGTCATTTTTATTTTACTTTAAATACCTTGCGTTATATTGCGCGTTAATTTCGGATATTTCCCGTTTGCCCTCTATATAGTCGGAGTACATTTCAAAGACGCTGCCGCCGCCTAAGGCGCAGGCAGAACAATTTTCGCATCCTCCGCACAAGTCTAACGATCTGCGGATTATATCTTCCCGTTCTTCTTTTGTAGTATCCTTTATAAGTATGCTTTCCATAACCCTTTAAAACCTATCATTTTAATAGATTTACTATATTATAATATGCCAGGCCCCCGTTGTCAATAATTTTGCAAAATAAAAACTGCGAAAAATTATTTCCGCAGTCATTTTATTGCATAGTTTTATTTTTTATAAATTTTTCAAGTAGTTTGCCATCTCTTCAAAGCTGCCGTTTAAGTACTTTGAAATATCCTCATTTTTTCTGTTTATAAGGCAGTCGGTTACAAGGTAAGTTTTTATACCCGCTTTTTCTGCCGCCATATCCTCGGTAACGTCGTTGCCTACCATAACGGCGTCTTCGGCTTTGGTTCCCGTGACCTCTAAAATTTCTTTATAGTACAGCGGGTTAGGTTTGCAGAAATGCGAATTTTCGTAAGAGGTGATATAATCAAAGTCGTCTTTGTCAAGGTTTGCCCATTTTATGCGGTTATAGTGCGCTATCATAGGAAAAACGGGATTGGTGGCGAGCACTATTTTGTAACCCTTCGCTTTGAGCGACTTTATAAGGCCGTCCGCCCCGTCAAAGGGGTGGCATGTATCCTTCGCCTTATTGAATTCGTTGATGTAAAACTCTTCAAAAAACTCAGTATGCGAACAGACGTCGCCGCCGAAAAATTCGGCGAACGTCTGCCAGAAAACGTCTTTATTTGTCTTGCTTCCGTCGTTAGCCGCCATGGCGTAAGTACCCTTTACAACGCCCTTTGCAAGTTTTTCGGGGTCGTAGCCCTTAGGGGCGAAGTACGCGCAAAGGTTGCCGAAATACTCCTTTGTAAATTTATCCTGATCCATATAATGAAGGGTGCCGTCCATATCGAACAAAACCGTTTTCATAATTACTCCTTTTATCAAATCACCTTAATAAAACGCCTGCACACCTATTCGTCATTGCGAGCGGTCTCTGCCGCATGGCAATCTCGCGAGTACTCGCGAACAGCAGGTCAAACGGCGCATAAGTTGTTTAAAATAATATGTTTATTCACAAATAATCTACACCCGATTAATACAGTAAATCGCATTAGTTGCAGTATAGACTTGTCACCTGTAAGATTTTCTGTAAATTTCTATGCAATCCTCGCGGAAGAGTGGAACGGGGTCGTTTAAAAATACCCGCGACATGCTTGAAGCGGCGTTGTCGGCCATGGATGCGAAGTCGTCTTCCGTTATGCCGTAGTCAGACATTTTAAGGTTGTCTACCCCGCAGGCGGCCATAAGCTTTTCAAGCTCCGTCAGAAAGTCCTTAGGCTCCTCAACGTTTTGCCCGCCTAACGCTTTGGCGAGCCGAATAAATTTTTCGTCGCAGGCGTGAATATCTATAAAATGCCCGTAATACGCGGGGGCGAGCATTATAAGCCCCGCACCGTGAGCAAGTTTAGGCGACAATGCGCTCATCGCATGCTCCATTCCGTGCTTGGACATACAGCCCGAAAGGGTCATAACCATGCCCGAAAGGGTATTGGCGAAGGTCATACCCTCCCTCGCCTCGATATCCGAGCCGTCTTTTACCGCCCTTTCGAGGTACCTGCCTATATACTCGGCCGAGGTGAGCGAGTACATTTCGCTCATCATATTGGCCTTGTTAGAAAGGTAACATTCCGTGGCGTGGAAAAGGGCGTCAAAGCCCTGATATGCCGTAAATAACGGGGGTACGCCGAGGGTAAGTTCGGGGTCGGCCACAGACAAAACGGGGAACATACCGGGGTGTACAAAGCCTATCTTTTCCCCCGTTTCGGGATTGGTGATAACCGACGTGGCGTCGGCTTCAGACCCCGTGCCCGCGGTAGTGGTTACGGCGACTATCGGCAGAGGCTTGTTTTTTACAGGCAAACCCTTGCCAGTGCCCGCGGCGACGTAGTTCCACCAGCTTCCGCCGTTCGCGGCGACAACCGCTATGGCCTTGGAGGCGTCCATTACCGAGCCACCGCCTAAGGCGACGACAAAGTCACAGTTGTTATTCCTCGCGGCCTCGGCCCCGAGCGAGACGCTCTCCGTAGTCGGATTGGAGGGAATTTTGTCGAAAACAAAATAATCCTTGCCCGCCAATTTAAGTTCCTGTAAAAGGCTGTCCAACGAGCCGCTTTGTTTTGCCGACTTACCGCAGGAAATCGCCACCAAAGCCTTATCGCCAGGCAAATTCTGCAGATGGAGCTTTTTAAGCCCTCCGCGTTCGCCTATAATTCTTGTAGGAATGTAAAAATTGTACGCCATAACTCACCATAAAAATTAAACCGTATAGTCAAATTATAACAGATTTTAAGCAGTTTGTAAATTATATTATAAAAAAAACCTTGCGTTAAAATGATGGACGCAAGGTAAAAATTAAATTAATTGTCAAAAACCCGCATAAAGTTGCCGCAGGCGATCTTTTCGGCGAGCCTTCCGCCTAAATTGCAGTCTAAATAATTCAATAGATCGGGCATATTGCGGCACGTTTCAAGCCCTTCGGGGGCAGACATGCCGTCAAAATCGCTGCCGAAGGCGACGCAATCCTCGCCGCCGACGTTTACTATATGCTTTATATGCGCGAGAACGCCTTCAAAAATATCGTCAAAGCCTAAAAAATCGCGGCAGAAGTTTACGCCTGCCAACCCTCCGCTGTCGGCAATGGCCTTTATCTGCCCGTCGGTAAGGTTTCGGCACACAGGGCAGACCTCGTAAGCGTTTGAATGGCTGGCTATTACGGGGTAAGAAGAAATTTCAAGAACGTCCTTCACCCCGCCGTCGGAAAGATGAGATACGTCGGCATATATGCCGCAACTATTCATAATTTCTACAGCTTCTTTGCCCTTAGAGGTAAGTCCCCTCTTCTCCCTTAAAGCAAAATCGGGAACGCCGTTTTTAAAAATCATATTAGGGCAGGCGAACGCGTTTTGCGTATTCCACACCAAAGACGCCATTTTTACCCCGCATTTTGCTATACGGTACACGCCGCGGGGGTCGCCCTGCAGAAAGCCGAGATTTTCCGCCGTGAGCATACAGGCGAGTTTGCCTTCCCCGGATATCCGCGAAATATCGCCTCTGCGCAAAACAGGCTCGGCAATATCCTGTAACGAACGCATTTCCTGCCAGAAATAATCGGCATAGGCAAAAAACTGTTCCTCTGTTTTATTCTCTGTAAATATCGCAAAGCACTGCGTTTTACAGCCGGAATTTTTCAAGTCGTTTACGCTTTTTGTGAACCTGTCGGCGTCTTCGCCGTCGCGGCAGACCGTCAAAGTGTCGCAATGCAAGTCGCAATACATAAATTGACCCCTTACTATTGCTCAGTTACGGCCTTTTACCCTTTTAAAAAACAAAGCAGACAGCGCTATTCTTACAGGTTTAGGCGGCTTTACGCAGATAATTACCATTAAACTTCCCCCTTATTCACAAACACAAGCACGGCATCCCCCTCTTGTACGTCCAGGTAAGCATCGTCTTTTTCCACTATATTGGAAATTCCTCTGCATTCGCCGTAATTCAACGCTTCGGGGTAGCTGTACTTCAGCCCTTCACTACCTATTATATGCGAGCTTCCGCCAAAAGGAAACACAGAAATCGTCTTGCCCTTTAAACCGGTAAAGCAAATTCTGCCGTCTGAAACAAAAACCTCGGCGTCTTCGTCAACCATTTTCGCCTTTACACCCTGCATATACGCGAAGTAAAGCAGTTGAAGGTTGCCTGTAAAATGGTCGGCGCGCCTGCCGAAGCCGCCGTAAATTGCTATATCGTCGGCGCCCGCCCCGATAAGCTTCCGCAGGGCGATCTCCCCGTCGGTAAAATCTTTTTCGGCGGGATAAACCTCTTCGGGGGCAGGCTCGGGAACAATGTCAAGGCTGTCGAAGTCGCCTATGTTTTTGTCTATGCGGGCCTTGTCTTTTGCCCACAGATAGGCCCCGTCGCAGCAGTACACCAACGCGTTTTCGCAGTCTATTTCGCCCGTATAGGGTTCGCCGTTTAAAAGCAAAACGCCCTTCATAACGCCTTCATGGCGGCTATAGCCGCAGCCATGTCCTCCGCGCCGAACAGGGCCGAACCTGCGACAAGCACATTGGCCCCCGCCGCCGTCACCAGGGGGGCGGTTTTTAAGGATATCCCGCCGTCTACCTCTATATCCAGATCGGGCTTGCCTATCTTTGCGGCTTGTTCGCGTATGGCCGTAATTTTAGGCAGCACTCCCTCTATAAATTTCTGCCCGCCGTACCCGGGGAACACGCTCATAACCAGCACCATGTCGCATAAATCAAGCACGGGGAAAAGCTTTTCTTCCGACACGTCGGGGTTTATCACCGCCCCGCATTTTACGCCGTAAGACTTGATTAACCCTAAAGTATCCCTTAAATAATCGGGGGAAATCTTTTCGCATGCCTCAACGTGCACGGTGATGATATCCGCCCCCGCGTCGGCGAAAAACTTGATCTGCGTCTGAGGATGCTCTATCATAAGGTGTACGTCCAGAGGCAGTTTTGTTACGGGGCGTAAATTTTTTACCATCTGCCCGCCGAAGGTGATAGGCCCTACAAACGAGCCGTCCATTACGTCGCAGTGGATATAATCTGCCCCGCTTAGCTCACATTTTTTTACGGCTTCGCCCATGCGGGAAAAGTAGGCCGA
>JAJPXK010000141.1 GCA_021205485.1 Clostridia bacterium
ATGAACATCTTTGCAATTAAAAACGGATATGTTTACGCGTACGCATATTGCCATAACGGCAGATATGTTTTATAAACGCGGGTAAATATCTTGACAAAAATGCCGTTTACCTGTAGGTAGACGGTTTTTTTGTTGCAAAAACGGCTATAAGATGTTAAAATAAAAGAGTAATTAAAAGAGAGGTGTATTTATATGGCTAACGTAATGGACGTATTAAGGGAAAGAGGGTTTATAAAGCAGACCGTCTACGAAGAAGATCTGTATAAACTTTTAGATACCGAAAGCGTTCCCTTTTATATAGGTTTCGACCCTACGGCAGACAGCCTGCACGTAGGCCACTTTATGCAGCTTATCGCGATGAAGCATATGCAGCAGGCGGGGCACAGGCCTATAATTCTTATAGGCGGCGGCACCGCTATGATCGGCGACCCTTCCGGCAAGACCGATATGCGTAAAATGATGACAAAAGAGACGATAAACTACCACGTAGAATGTTTCAAAAAGCAAATGTCGCGCTTTATAAGCTTCGAAGGGGAGAACGGGGCCATTATAGTGAACAACGCAGACTGGCTGTTAAACCTCAACTATGTAGACTTTTTACGCGAAATAGGCGTGCATTTTTCTGTAAACGAAATGCTGAGGGCCAAGTGCTTCGAAACAAGGCTGGAAAGGGGCCTTTCCTTCCTTGAATTTAACTATATGCTTATGCAGGGCTACGACTTTTTAGTACTCTACAAAAAGTACGGCTGCAAGTTAGAGCTTGGCGGCGACGACCAGTGGTCCAATATTTTAGCGGGCGCTAACCTTATAAGGGTTAAGGAAAAACAGCCCGCGTACGCCATGACTTTCACCCTTTTAACAACGTCCGACGGCAAAAAGATGGGCAAGACCGAAAAGGGCGCCGTGTGGCTTGACGAAAACAAGACGAGCCCCTACGAGTTTTACCAGTACTGGAGAAACATCGCCGACGACGACGTTGAAAAATGCTTAAAGCTTCTCACGTTTTTGCCTCTTGACGAAATCGCCTCCCTCACGGCATATAAAGACGAAAGAATGAACTTTGCCAAAGAGACGTTGGCGTTTGAACTTACCAAGACCGTTCACGGCGAAGAAAAGGCTATGGCGGCCCGTTCGCAGGCCAAAGCGGCATTCGGCGGCAGCGGAGAGTTGCCTTCGGCGGAAGTTTCCGTAGAAAATAAAACGATAATCCCCGTAATGGTGGCGGCGGGGCTTTGCTCCTCTAACGGCGAGGCGAGAAGGCTTATCCAGCAGGGCGGCGTGTCGTTAAACGACAGCAAAGTAACCGATATAAATACCCCCGTAAACGACGGAGATGTCATTCACAAGGGCAAAAAACAGCATATAAAGGTTATTTTTAAATAGATGTAATATAAATCATTACAATATAAAATATTGTTGTAATAAATATTATTACAACAATATTTTAAGGTAATTTATGCAGAAAGAGTATTTGTCGGTAAGCGGGAGGCTTGTCACCGAAAAGGTTATAGAGCGTTCCCGCTTTATCACAACTTCATGTCATGCGGAAAGCGAGGAGGAGGCTAAAAGTTTTGTCGCCGAAATATCAAAAAAGTATTCCGACGCGACTCACAACTGCTACGCTTTTATTGCCGACAGCCTTGGCAATCTTCCCCGTTTTTCAGACAACGGCGAGCCGTCAGGCACCGCGGGCATGCCTATTTTAGAGGTGATAAAAAACAAAAAACTCTATTGTACGGCCGTGGTTGTCACCCGCTATTTCGGAGGGATAAAGTTAGGGGCTGGCGGCCTTGTAAGGGCCTATTCGGGCTGCGCCGCCGAAAATTTGCAGGCGGCCGAAAAACTTTTGTATACGCCCTGCGTACGCCTTGTGTATACGGCCGACTACAGCCTGTCAGACTTAGCTTCCCGCTTTTTCTCGTCGCAGGATTGCGACGTCGTAGGCGTGGAATATTCCGACGTTGTAACTTTTACCGTGGCGGTAAAAAAGAGTATGTTTTCTGCCTTCAACGCCGCCGCTACAGATTATTTAAACGGCAAAATAACCCTGCTTTCGCAGACCGATTTTATTCACGGTTTCCCCGTTTGTTCCGATTTATAACGGTAGGTTGTGTAGGCCGTACGGTGGAACTTCATAATCTCGGTATGAACCCGCTTAGGGTACTCAACGTAGGCCTCTTTGCCGAACCTTTCAAAGTACTGCGTAAGCTGGTTGTAAGAACAGTTGAAGTAGTATACGTTTCCCTCCGTCCTGTCGGGGATAGGGCGGTGAATGTAAATTTTTCTGAACATTGTCACGCCTGCGTCCGTAAGCTCTACTTTTGTCTCTCCCTCGTCAATTCCGTACATAAACTGCGGCCCGTATTTTACCATCTTGCCGAAAATATTAAGGTCGTTTTCGTCAAATTCCGTCCGTTCGCTTAATATAGTCACCGAAGTTATTCTTGAAAGCCTCACTGTTATGCATCTTTTCGCAGATTTTGCCAGAAGGTAGCAGTGCAACTCCTCTTTTGAGTTGGTAACAAGGTAGGGGGATAGCTCCTGACGCGTTCTGTTCATATTTTTAGTGGTAACAAAAACCTTCTTTCCGTCCTCTATCGCCCGTTCAAGCAGGGCAAACTCTTTGGCGAAAATAATTTTTTCCCTCTCGTCCTGAGGCAGCGCCGCGTAGGATGAGAACATATTTCTGAAATATTCCGAAAGCGTGCTTCCCGCGAGCAGATATTCGTCTATGTAGTTTATTACGCTCTCCGATTGCCTGGTAGGCTTTAAATTTATTGTGCAATCGAATTTTTCTTTGTTCGGGGCGGCTTCCCGCTTGTTTATGCTGCCCGCGATGGCGTAACAAAGATTGTCGAGTTTGTTTTCGCTTATCGCCGAAGTTTCGCCTATAGTCCTTTTAAGGTAAGCGAAAAGTTCGTCCTCTCTGTCTTTGAATGTCTGGCTGTAATTTATTATAAGCTGAGTCAAAAAGGCGTTTTTGTTTATGGAAATTCCGTCCGCCTTGAAAAATTCAAACGCCTCGGCGTCCTTTTCTATAATAGAAGCCGTGCGTGAAGTTACGTTAATTTTTATTTTATCCGTCATAACCGCTCTCCTTGTGTTTTATAATTTTACCATAAAAAGGGGTCAAATGTAAATATAAAAACAATAAAAAATCAGCATATTTTTTAAAAATTTAACTTTTACAAAGCAT
>JAJPXK010000110.1 GCA_021205485.1 Clostridia bacterium
CATAAAATGCGGCATAAAACGCGGCGGCGCTGTCAAGAATAAAAATGTGAAATTTTTTTATATCTATTATGTTGCAAAAACAAGTTTTCAATGATATAATATAATCGTAATATTTTAGCAGGAGGTAAAGGGATATGCTCACTGCGGACTGGATCGCCCTCGGCCTGGTTGTAGTTTTTCTCGCTTTAGGCGCGCTGGTAGGCTTCGGAAAGGGCCTCAAATTTTTTACCAGCGGAATATTCGGCATAATTATCGCCGTTGTTGTATGTTATCTTACGCTTGGCTTTGTGCTCAACATAGAGTTTGTGCAGGATCTCCTCGCAGATTTCGATGAATGGCTCAGGGGTACGGGAAGCGTAGGAACATTCTTTGCCGATATCAATATAGGAAAGATTGTGGCGGCCATTATTCTCTTTATAATCGTGCAGATTGTAAGGATTATAATTGTAAAGATAATCAAAGGCATCGCCGAGATAGACAATATTATCTTTAAGGTTATCAATAAAATTTTAGGCGCCGTATTTTTTGTGGCGGTGCTTGCGGCTATAACGCTTATCGTCTTCCAGATTTTTGCGATGATAGGCGGCGAAACTTACGACAACTTCTTTGCAAACCTTGAGGGAAGCGTCTTCCTTCTTGATAAAATTTGCGAAAATAACCTTTTAATACCAGTCGAATTTTGTTCCGCTGTCAAGCTCGGCTATGGCGGCCATTTCCTCGTCGGATAAAGAGAAATCGAATACAGATATATTTTCTGAAATATGGTCGGGATTGCTTGAGCCGGGAACAGCCGTCACGCCCCTCTGAAGGTGCCAGCGCAAAATAACCTGCGCAGCGGTAACAGAGTGATTTTCGGCGATTTCAAGTATAGTGGAGTTGTTCAGCACTTCCGAAGTGTGCCCCCTGCCGCCGAACGGGTACCAGGCCTGCATAACTATGCCTAAATTGTGCATATATTCAACTACTTCCTTTTCCTGGTAGTAGATATGAATTTCGTTCTGCACCAAAGCGGGCATAATGTCTACCTGCGATATAAAGTCGTCAATTTCCTCGATATACCAGTTAGAGAGTCCGAGCGAGCGGATTTTTCCCTGTTCTGCATATTTTTCCATGGCTTTATACGCCGAAACGTCGTTTGTCCCGGGGTGATGCAAAAGCATCATATCTATGTAGCCTATATCAAGTTTTTCCAGCGCGTCCTCTATGGCCTGTTCGGGGTTTGAATACTGCGAGCCGGGGTATATCTTGGTTATAACAAAAATCTCTTCCCTCGGTATTCCCGATTCGCGTATCGCTTCGCCTACTTCCTCTTCGTTGCCGTACATATACGCGGTGTCAATCAGTCTTACCCCGCTTTCAAGGGCAGCAAGCACGGATTTTTTGCAGGTATCGCCTGTAAGCGAGTAGGTGCCTAATCCTAATACGGGCATTTCGTAGCCGCTGTTTAGTGTAACAGTCGGCGCGTTGCCGTTGGTTCCGCTTGCCAGATCAAACGCAGAAACGTCGTTTATTTTTGCAATATTCAAGTCCATTCCCTCAATCCATTCTTTTATTTCGTCTGCGTCCTCGCCGCCTGAAAACCTCTTGCCGTCAAGCCAGTTCGCCCCGCTTGCAAGCGAGTGCAGATTTGTGGCGCTGGAGCCTATGCCGCTTGAATGAGAGGTGCAGAAGGGTATTATAGTCTTGCCTGTAAAGTCGTAACTCTCTAAAAAGGTAGAGATAATCCTCGGCGCCTGGCTGTGCCATATCGGGTAGCCTAAAAATACTATATCGCAGTCAGCCATATTCTCAACGCCGCCGTATATTGCGGGCCTGCAAGCGGAGTCTGCCTGTTCCAAATCGCATCTGCCGCCCGTGTAGTACTGCAAATCTTCCTCGGTGTAGGGGTCTTCGGCTATAATTTCGTACAGCGTTCCGCCCGTTTCGTCTGCGATAAGCTGCGCGATTTTTTCTGTCGTTCCCGTGCAGGAAAAGTAAGCTATAAGAACGTTGCCGCCCGTTTTATAGGCTGTCTGACTGTCGCCGCCGCTGCTGTCGCTTTCCGCCGCGTTTTCAAGGCTGCACGCGGCGAGGCATGGCAACAGGATTGCAGCTAATAACAGGCTTAAAATCTTTTTCATGGCGGTTACCTCTTTAAAATTGTTTTACGCTAAATACTTTCTGAAAAACTGTTCTATTCTGTCAAAGGGGATGATGTCCTTTCTGTCGTAAAGGTCGGTGTGTACCGCCCCGGGGATGCTTACAAACTCCTTGTTGTCGCCTTTAAGCATATCGAAGGCGTCTCTGCTGAAGTAGTAGCTGTGAGCCCTGTCGCCGTGTATCACCATCACGGCGCTGCGTATCTCGCCTGCGTATGCGAGGAGCTTCGTATTTAAAAGCGACATAGTTCCTATCGCCGTCCAGCCGTCGTTGGAGTTTAATGAGCGGGGGTGGTAGCCCCTTTTTGTCTTGTAGTAGTCGTAATAGTCCTTTACAAAGAACGGCGCGTCTTCGGGAAGGGGGTCCACAACGCCGCCAGCCATTTTGTAAACGCCGTTTTTATAGTCGGCGGTACGCTGCTCGCATAAAGCCTTGCGCTGTTCATATCTCGCCTGCTCGCTGTCGTCATTGTCGAAGTAACCTTTCGCTGCTACGCGGGACATGTCGTACATAGTGGAGGAGACTGTGGCCTTTATCCTTGTATCGAGGGCGGCGGTGTTTATCGCCATGCCTCCCCAGCCGCAGATGCCAATAATTCCTATCTTTTCGGGGTCGACGTTGTCTTGTACCGAAAGGAAGTCCACGGCCGCCTGGTAGTCCTCGGTAGAAAAATCGCCCGAAGCCATATACCTTGTGTTGCCGCCGCTTTCGCCCGTAAACGAAGGGTCAAAGGCGATGGTTAAAAAACCTCTTTCGGCCATTTCCTGAGCGTATAAGCCCGCGGCCTGTTCTTTCACCGCCCCGAACGGCCCGCAGACGGCTATCGCCGCAAGCTTTCCCGAGGCGTTTTTCGGGGTGTACATATCCGCTGCCAGCGTTATGCCGAAGCGGTTGTAAAAAGTCACCTTTTTGTGGTTTACTTTGTCGCTTTGAGGGAATGTTTTATCCCACTCGTAAGTCAAATTCAGTTGTTCCATATCAATACCTCTTAATTTAAACTTATTGTAATTTGCATGCTGCCGCCGCCGGCATTAAGTATGTTTCTCAATTCTTCTTCAGAATACCCGTTTATCTTTCCTATCCTTGTAAACGACCACGAATTTACGCCGTAATAAAGGCATATGTTGCGGCCGAGATATAAAATAACGTCGCCCGCCTCGGTGGTTATGTCTTCGTCGTTTGTCGGCAGAGTGTAGCCGATATCGCCGACTTTTTCAAAATTTCCGTAGTCCGTCGCCGTGTACACGATATCGCTATTTTTAAGTATTTCCACAAGGGCCTCAACCGAAGAATTTTCCGCAAGCTCAACTTCAAGCTTTATAGAATTTACCGTAATATACATAACCGAAACCTCGCTGTTTTCTTCCGCGCCGTCAAGCCCTGTATCAGAGCTTTGCTCAGACACGGAAATTTGTTCTGAATAAAAGTCGCCGCCCGAGCTGTCTTCGTAAGTTTTGCCGCACCCCGCAAGGGTAAAAACGGCAAAAAATGCTATAGCGGCGGGTAAAAATTTAGCTTTCATAGCGTATTCCTATACGTTTTCGCCTGCTTCGTAGGCAAGGGAGGGAAATTTAGTCTTATTTATGTCGCCCTTTTCGGTGACGCCCGCGCCTTTAATCACGCCTTTCAGCGTACAGCCTTCAAAGCAGTCGATAAAGCCCTGTACGGCGGTTATAGTTCCGTCCATCGTGTGTTCGTCGTCTTCCGCCGAAGTCGCTAAAAGATAAAAGTCTTTAAAGTTATTGGCTCGGGGATATAGCGGATTCAAACGGTCGAGAAAGGTCTTAAGCTGGCCGCAGACGGAGTAGTAATATACGGGAGTGGCCAGGACTACCGCGTCAGCCTGCTGAATTGTGTCGTAAAGTTCGTTCATGCCGTCGTTTAAAATACATTTTTCGTGCGACTGGCAGTACAGGCAGCCCGTACAGAATTTGAGTCCGATATCCCTTACATAAAAAATATGTACCATGTTTGCCGCGGCTATGGCCCCTTCGGCAAATTTCTGCGCGAGGATTTCTGAATTTCCGTCCTTTTGGGGCGAGCTTGAAATTATTACTACCTTTTTCATTTGTAAAACTCCTTAAATAGTCTTTATAATTTTTGCGGGAACGCCCGCGGCCACGGCGTTTTCGGGCACGTCTTTGGTAACTACCGCCCCCGCGGCGATAACGGCGTTGTCGCCTATGGTTACGCCGCCTAAAATTGTGGCGTGAGCGCCTATCCACACGTTTTTTCCTAAAATTATAGGCCTCGCAATCATATTTTTACGATTTTCGGGGATTAAATCGTGGTTTAACGTCGCGAGTACCGCCTGATGGCCTATAAGCGAGCCGTCGCCTATAAAAATTCCCCCTTGGTCCTGAAAGCAGCAGCCCGAGTTTATAAACACGTTTTCGCCTACCGTAATATTCTTGCCGAAGTCGGTGTAAAAGGGAGGGAACAGCCCGAAAGTCCCGTCTACATTTTTGCCGGTAAGCTGGCTGAACAGAGCCTGTAATTCGGCCATAGTATGGTACCTGCCGTTAATTTCGGCCGTTATCCTGCGGGCCTCGTCGGCGACCTTGTGCATGCACAGATGAGCCTCTGAATTTGCAATTATATAGTTGTCTGTCTTTATTTTTTCAATATACTCTTCCGTTTTCATATTTTTATTTTACAACAGGTCTTTAATTATGTCAAATGCCTATATTGCATAGATAAGCTATGCTTGACAGGCATATCTTTTTGTGTTACAATAGTAAAAAACGGAGGCGGAAAAGTGGAGATAAGGGAATTGAAGTATTTTTTAAGCGTAGCCAGGGAGGGGAGTATATCCAGGGCGGCGGAAAGTTTGTATATAACGCAGCCGAGCCTTTCCCGCCAGATGCAAAACCTTGAAAAAGAGATAGGCAAACAGCTTTTTGTAAGGGGGCAGAAGATCGTCCTTACCGAGGCGGGCGAACTCTTAAAAAAGCGGGCTGAGGAGATGATAGCCCTTTACGACAAGACGCAGGCCGAACTCCTCGCGCCCGCCGAGGAAGTTTACGGGGAAATTTTTATAGGAGGCGGCGAGTCTCACGCCATATCCTCGGTAGCAAAAGCCGCAAAAAAATTGCTGGAACGCAGTCCCGAAGTGCGGTTCAACTTTTTCAGCGGGGATACTTTAGAGGTCTGCGAAAAGCTTGACAAGGGCCTTATAGACTTCGCCGTCTTGGTGGAGCCCGCCGACCTTTCCAAATACGAATATATCCGCCTGCCGCAAAAGGATACCTGGGGCGTTCTTATGCGGCAAGACAGCCCGCTCGCCAAAAAGCAGTTTATAACTTGCGAGGACTTGCAGGGCGCGCCCCTGATACGTTCCAAGCACGCTATTAACGAAAACGAGCTTTCCGCCTGGTTCAAAGGGGAAAAGGGCTACAATATCGTCGCTACGTACAACCTTTTGTACAACGCCTCGCATCTGGTTAAAGAGGGGATAGGCTGCGCCGTAGGCTTAGACGGCATTATAAACACCGCGGGCGACAGCGAACTCGCGTTCCGCCCCTTAAAGCCTAAGCTTGAAACGTCGCTCGCCGTAGCGTGGAAAAAGCGTCAGGTGTTTTCCAGGGCGGCGGAAAAATTTCTGGAAGTTTTAAAAGAGGTCGTAAATTGACTTAAAGTTCTATTATATTTTCCTGTATGCAACAAAATTTTTCTTTCGGCATATTATAGTATATCGTAAAAAATTTATGCGGCGGGGGTATTATGGAATTTTCTTATAACGCGCTGAAAAAGATGGATGTTGTAAACGTTGCCGACGGCAAGCACCTCGGCAGGGTATGCGACGCGGTATTCAATTATCCCGAAAACAGAATACAGGGCTTTTACGTTACGGGCGGAAAGGGCTTTCGCTTTGCAAAGCAGGATATATTCTTGCCTCTTTCGGCCATAGTAAGGATAGGGGAAGACGTCGTTTTAACCGATTTGCATCAATGTATGCCCGAAAAGGGCAAGCGGGATAAAAACAGGCTATGCCCTCCGCAGGGCGAAGAAAAGCCGAACAGAAGAAATTACGATGAATACGAATAAAAAAATAGGGGTAACGCCCCTATTTTTTATGCTTTGTAGCGTCTGGCGAAGTGGATATCGCCAAGCTGATTTTTGACCTCGCCGTACGCATCGCCGAGGTTATGCCGAGCGGCGCCCCGCCCGACTGTACAGGCCTTATGCCGCAGTCGGGACATTGGACGTTCATCGAAGAAAATTTATCCGTCCATTCCTTTTCAAGATTTAAAACGTCCGCGTAGGGGTAAATTTCATAAAAAATCATGTGATTTTTCATGGCCGATTCCCTCAGTTCCATATGTTCGGCCGTAATTATGTACTTTCTGAAGCCGAGAATTTCGCCAAGCTGTTCGTTGTATTTTTCGGTGCGGGTTATCATAAATACAGACAATACCGATAGCGCGTAGCCGAAGACAGATATTAAAATTTTAGGTACAACTTCTATTATGTTAGAGGGCACAATGTAAACGTAAAGTATAGTGCATACGGCGCAGATTGCGACAATGCCCGCCACATATCCCGCGATTACTTTAGGTTTTAGCTTAAACCTGTTGTACATAAGCGATTCTGTGATGCCGTAGACAATCAAAGGCGGCAGGGCGAAGATAAGCCCCGTTATGTAGACGTAGCGGACGGAAATTTTTGTCATCGCGTATACAAGGGGCGCGACGCCTATAACAAAGGCCGCCAGCACGGCGAACAGCACCGAAAGCCCCATGCTCACGCTTCGGTAAGATCCGCTCGCCTTTTTATCCACAGCCTTTTTAACGGCTTCGGTGGTTTTGCAAAAGTCGTCGTCCAGCTCGTCCAGATATACAACATTGGTATGTTTAAACAGTTTATAAAAGAGCATCTGCTGGTAATCGGGGGCGATCGCGGGTAGATTTTTAATTTTTATGATTACTGGCTTGTTCGCGTCCTTTAAATCTATTTTGACAAAACCCTTGGCCGCCCAGTGGAATATAAGCGAAGCCACGTCGGAATCGCTTACCGAATTATCCACAAGTTTGCCTACGATAAGGGGGTCATAGCCGAACGGCGGATCGCGGCGAAGTTCGGCTTTAAGCTTGTTTTTATTGAAGAATACAAACTTTACAACTATGAACGCAGCCGCCAGCGCGGCGAGAATAATTAAGGCATAGTAGCCGCTGTAATCGCTGTAGCCGTCTATAACCGCTCCTCTGAAAGCCACGCTCGCGCATAGGGTCGCCCCGCTTGAAGCGTCGGTTATGTAAACCGCCGCCGTTTTGCCGCTTACGCTTGAAATCTGCGTTCCGTCAAGGGTAAAAACCGTGTCGGCTTCGTACGGAAGGTTCAGAGTAATTTCGGCGTTTTTTATTTCAGCCTCGATTCCCCTGAAGGGGTATATTGTAAGCCCGCTTTCAGCGTTATCTGCCGAAAAATATTCGTAATATATTTTGTAGATGTGCGTCTCGCCCGTCTTGGAGTCTTCGTCGCCTATCGCTACTTCCACATCGCCGCTCTCGCTGTCTATGGTAAATTCCGCGTCGGCGTATTCGCCCGTAGATTGCTCATATTCAAGCGCGCTGAAGTTGCGGACCCTGTCGCCGCCGTCGGTCACTAAAGTCATAGATACCGCGTAGCTCTTTGCGCCCGTGTATTCTACCGTCAGAATTTCGGTAATACGCATATATCCGCTTTCGTCTATGTCGTAAACGGCCTCAAAGTCCTCTATCGTGTAAGAATAGGAGTCGTCTTCGCCGTCAGAATGGCTGCTCGCGTAGGCGGCGTCGGTACTGAAAAGGCTCAGGCACAGAATCGCCGCAGATATGGCCGCAAGTATGGCTATAAGGCAATATTTTACGTTAAACGCTTTCATTTTCCCCTCGTCGCCGCTTAAATAAAGCGGTCTTTAGCGTTTTTTTAAAATATGTTTTTCTTAAGTTCGTTCAAAGCGTTTTTCAAAAATATTTCCGCAGTGCTGTCCTTTCTTATGGCGGCCTCGGCTTCGGCGAAGGTAAACCACTTTATTTCAGAAATTTCCTCTTCGTCTATAACGGGATTGCCGTCTTCCGCCATAACAAGGTAATTCAGCATAAGCACGTTTTTAGGCTCGTGGTAACGCGAACTCATATACTTATATTTTACCGTGTTTAACTTTGTTTCCTCTTTAAACTCCCTTGTAACGGCCTTTTCTGCCGTCTCTCCCTTTTTGACGTACCCCGCGAAAAGAATAAAATCTTCCTGGCCGACGTGCTTTGCGAGAAGTATTTTATCCCGCGATCTGTTAATAACTATCATGCTGACCGCCGTCGAAAACTGAGGGAAACGGAATTCGTTGCAATTTTTGCAGAAGGGAACAAGGCCCTCCCTGTGATTGAACATTAGGGTGAGTTTTTCCCCGCATTCTGTACAGAACATACTTAAAAACCTCCTTTTTAATGATATAAATTCTTTAGTCCTGATATTACACATATATATTATATACCTGTTTTATAAATTTTTCAATACATTGCGGCAAATTTCCACACCGCTTGACATAAATTTATATATGGTATATAATAATCGTACCGCTATGTGCGATACGGAGAATATTAATGGATTATACGCAAACGCTTAAATTGCTTGAAAAACACGGGCAGACGCATCTTCTGGACTATTTTTACGAACTTGACGAAGATGAAAGGGCTTGCCTTTTAAACCAGATAGAAAATATCGATTTTGCCATGCTCGATACGGCTTGCCATTCTTCGGGCAGGGAGATAGGCAATCTTTCCCCCGTTAAGACGCTCAGCGTTCCCGAGGTGGAAAAAGCCAGAGGTGGCTTCAAAGCCGCAGGATATCAGGCGTTGAACCAAGGCAAAGTCGCCGCCGTGCTTCTCGCGGGCGGGCAGGGCACAAGGCTCGGCTCGGATAACCCTAAGGGAATGTACAATATAGGCGTCACAAGGGAGCTTTCTATCTTCGCTCAGCAGTTTGAAAATATCAAAGAGGTTACAAATTGCCTTAAACAGCCCTTTGACGTGTTTGTTATGACAAGCGACATAAACGACGCGGCGACCCGCAGGTTTTTCAAAGAGAAGAACTACTTCGGCTATCCCGAGGATAAAATCCATTTCTTTATACAGGATATGGCGCCTACCTGCAGCTTTGTCGGCAAAATATACCTTGAGGAAAAGGGAAAAGTTTCGCTGTCGCCTAACGGCAACGGCGGGTGGTATTCCTCGCTTATAGGCAGCGACATCGGGCATTATATCGCAGATAACGGCATAGAATGGTTGAATGTGTACAGCGTTGATAACGTTCTTCAGCGTATATGCGACCCCGTGTTCATAGGGGCGACGTTAAAATTCTGCGTGGACTGTTCGGCCAAGGTGGTTAAAAAGGCCAACCCGTACGAACGCGTAGGCGTGCTCTGCTTAGAGGACGGCAAACCCGCCATAGTGGAGTATTACGAGATGCCCGAAGACCTCGCCGCCGAAACCGACGAAAACGGCGAGCTCCGCTTTGGATGCGGCGTAACATTAAATTACCTGTTTAAAGTAGAAAAACTCAATTCCATACTTAAAAAAAGAATGCCGGTACACCTTTCAAAAAAGGTTATACCGCATATAGACGGCGGCGTAAAGGTTAAACCCGAACAGCCTAACGGCTATAAGTTTGAACTGCTTGTGCTGGATATGATCAAGATGATGGATAACTGCCTCGCCGTAGAGGTGGTGCGCGAAAGGGAATTCGCCCCCGTAAAAAACAAGACGGGCGCGGACAGCGTAGACACCGCGAGGGAGCTTTTGATTAAAAACGGCGTTAAGCTGTAAATATATCTACTTTATTAGCCTCCCCTGATAGGGGAGGGGACCTCACAGACCTCGTCCTTGCCTTCCCCCTGCGGGGGAAGGTGGCTGCGAAGCAGGCGGATGAGGGGATTATCATACATTATTTTATGGTTTATATCCGTATAATATATTAAACGATATAACATACAGCTTAAAATATAAGGAAAAATAATGGCAAAAAAATTCAGTAAAATTATTGCGGCGGTATTGGTTGCCGCAATGTGTTTAAGCGCGGTCTTTCTGTCATCTTGCATAAGCGGCAAAGACGGAGAAGACGGCAAAGACCTTGATATTTACGACGTGTACAGCGCCGTATGCGAACAGCGCGACTCTGCGGGGCTGGATTCTATATCCTTCCTTGAATTTATCGAAGAATATTTCGGCTACGTATCAGACCAGGCGGTAACTTCGGCAGACAAAACGGCGATAATGAACTATTCTCTTTTAAGCGGCGTTGCTATCTGGACTCAGTTCAAAATTTCCGAAGGCCACTTCGCGGGCAGTTCCACCTACGACCTTTTCGCAGGCTCGGGCGTTATCATAGACGTGGATAAAGATGCGGGCGACGCCTACATCGTAACCAACGCGCACGTTGTATACGACAGCGATTATTCCTCAAACGACGGCTTTTGCGAGGAGATTTACCTCTATCTTTACGGCAGCGACGTAGAGGGAGTGGATTACGCGATAAACTCCAATTATTCAATAACAAACTACAGCGGCATATCCGCTAAATGCGTAAAGGTTATAGGCGTCTCGCTGTTGTACGATATAGCCGTTTTAAAGGTGACGGGCAGCAGCGTTCTTAAAAACAGCAACGCCGTGGCGGCTAAATTTTCCACAGACGCCAATGTGTACGTAGGCGAGGAGGTCTACACGGTAGGCAACCCTTCTTACGAGGGCCTGTCTGTAATGCAGGGCATAATAAGCCGCGACACCGAAACAATCTATGTTGACGTAGACGACGACAGCACCGATTATTACACCGACTACGAAAGTTTCAGGGTATTCAGAACGACTACCGCTATAAACGGCGGCAACTCCGGCGGCGCTGTTTACAATATGTCGGGCGAAATTATAGGTATAGGCAACGCAACATCCCTCACCGAAGACAACCTTGTGCAGGATATGTGTTACGCCCTGCCCGCCAACAACGTACGCCGCATTGCGCAGTCTATGATAGATAATTACGAAGAAAACGACACTGTCTGCCACTATCTTTCCAAGGCGACGATAGGCGTCACCACCGAGGTTGACGCCGAAAGCACTTACGCCGAATACGACGCCGATACCGGCCGCACCGTTATACACGAAACGGTGCAGGTGGCCTCCGTTTTAAGCGAGTACGCCGCGTACAATCTTCTGAGCGCGGGCGACACACTGGTCTCCTATTCGATAGGCAAGATGACGGGAAGCGCTCCTTCGTCCGCACAGACCGAGAGGGCTTCGGGCTTCAGCGTACCGTCAAACAGCGACTATATCACCGATTCCCGCTATTGCGACACGGTTGAAATTACCCGCAGCTTTATGCTCTCCGAGGGGATGATATCCGTCCGCGTCGGCGATACCGTAGAACTTGTAATAGAAAGAGACAACACAACTTATTATACCTACTTTACTTTTGACGATTCGTCTTACTTTACTCAGTACGAATAATAAAATTATAATTTTAAAACGGGGCAGAATTTTCTGCCCCGTTTTGGTATGTTTTTTAAATTGAATCTTCCAGATTGTAGGGTGTAACCTGGTATACGTAGTAGTTGAGCCAGTTTATGTAAAAAAGATTGGCGGTGGAAGACCAGTTCATCTTTATCTCGGTCATGCTGGCGTCGGTAAAGTAATTCGCTGGCGGGTCTATGTCTAACCCCTTGGCCTTGTCCCGTTCGTATTCCTTTTTCAAGGTGTCTCTGTCGTACTCCATATGGCCCATTACAAACACCTGCTTGTTGTCGGTACTCTTTATGATAGAAGCCCCCGCCCGCTTGGAATACGCCAGTATTTTAAGCGTATCTATGTGCTTTATATCGTCGGCGTAAACTACGGTGTGGCGGCTGTGAGGCATATGGAACTCGTCCGAAATTCCCCTCATAAGCGGTTCGGGCTGGCCGTCCCTTATGCGTTGATGAGCGAATATGCCAAAGCATTTGTGCTTTAACGGGTGCTTTTTTATGCCGTAGAAGTAGTGCAGGGCGGCCTGAGCCCCCCAGCAGATGTACAGGGTAGAGGTGACGTTTGTCTTCGTCCAGTCAAGAATTTCGGTAAGCTCATTCCAGTAGGCCACTTCCTCAAACTCCATATTTTCTACGGGCGCGCCCGTTACTATAAGGCCGTCAAAGCGGTGCGAGCGTACCTCGTCAAAGCTCTTGTAAAACCTGTCAAGGTGGCCCTCTTCGGTGTGAGTGCTTTTATAGGTAGAGGTCTTTATAAGGGTAATGTTTACCTGGAGCATACTGTTGGAAAGTAGGCGCATAAACTGCGTCTCGGTAGTCTCTTTGGTAGGCATAAGGTTTAAAATGGCTATCTCTATAGGTCGGATCTCCTGCGAGGCCGCCCTGTCTTTGTCCATTACGAATATTCTTTCTTCGGTGAGAATTTTAAATGCGGGTATATCCCTGTCAATTACTATAGGCATAACTTTTCCTTAAGTGTAATTTTTGATTTCTCTCTGCATATCGCGTTCTCTGTCTTTTTCGGCGATGGAACGGCGTTTGTCGTATGTCTGTTTGCCCTTGCAAAGGGCGATTTCCATCTTTACAAGGCTGCCCGAAAAGTAGATGGAAAGGGGTATCAAAGTCATTCCCTTTTCGTTTACCTTGCCTGCGATTTTAGCCGTCTCGTACTTGTGTAAAAGAAGCTTTCTGTCGCGTTTAGAGTCTCTGCTGTTGAACGAGCCCGCCTTGTCGTAAAGGGCGATATGCATATTTTTTATAAACAGTTCGCCGCCGTGCAAAAAGCAAAAGCTGTCTTTAAGGCTGCAACTGCCCTTCCTTAAAGATTTTACTTCCGCCCCTTCAAGCACGATGCCGGCTTCAAATTTTTCTTCTATAAAGTATTCAAAGCCCGCGGAACGGTTTACCGCGATAGTTTTTTTCATAACTGTCTCCTGCAAAGCATATTATAACACATCCTGCGTACAATTAAAAGACTTTTTTGTTGATTTAAAAAATTTAATGGTTTTGCGTCGGGTACCCTTGGCTTCCCCTTGAGGGTAGCGTAGCATACACAGTAGAAGCTGTCAACGCAGTTGACTGATGAGGTGGAAATTATAGGTTACACCTCATCCACCGCAAGCGGTCCCCCTTCTCCTCAAGGGGAAGGCAATATTAAGGTATAATGTATTTGAAGCCTTTTACTTCACTCCACCAACCCGAATTCGGGCCGCATATTGCCCCAGTCGCAGCCGTCAACCCTTATTTTTATCCTGTCGCCGAGGGTAAAGGAGCGGTCGGTTGACCTCAGCGTGTAAATATCCTCTAAAAATTCGTATTTGCCGCCGGGCAGTCTTTCAAGGCGGATAAGCCCTTCTACGGTGTTGTCCAGTTCGGCGAATACGCCGTACGCGGTAACGCCCGATATTGTGGCCTCATATTCCTCGCCGATGCGGTCAGACATATACACAAGCTTGTACAAATCGTCAACCTCCCTTTCGGCGAGGTCGGCGTTCCTCTCTCTTAAAGAGCAGTGCGCCGCTTCGTCGCCCGCGACGGGCAGATAAGTATTTTTCATTTCCCTTTCATCGCCGCGCAGATATCCCTTGATTATACGGTGTATAAACAAGTCGGGGTACCGTCTTATAGGCGAGGTGAAGTGGCAGTAACACTCGCTCGCCAGGCCGAAGTGACCGTAGTTTTTGTCGCTGTAGCGGGCCTTTTGCATAGTCCTTAAAAGGCTTTTGTTTACGGCGTTTTCGCAGGGCTTGCCGCTTACGCTTAACACAACCCGCTGGAAGTCTTTTGGCTTGCATTCCTCGGGATTGAGCCCCGAATATACGCCTAAAGTCTGCAAAAAGGAGGAGAACGCCGACACCTTTTCGGGCGAGGGTTGTTCGTGGATGCGGTACATAAAGGGTGCCTTCAGCGCCGACATTTTTTCTGCCACCGCCTCGTTTGCGGATATCATAAACTGCTCTATTATATTTTCGGAAATGGTCCGCTGTACGTCGGGGATGACAATTTCGTCCTTTTCGTCAAGGTATATATGCGCCTCTTTTACGCTTAAATCTATATTTCCGTTTTTATCCCTTACGTCCTTTAATTTAAGGCACAGCTCTTTCATAAGCAGGGCGGTTTCCGATAGGTCGGGGTATTTTTCCTGCATGGCCTTGTCGCCATCTATAAGGGCGGTAATTTCGCGGTAAGTTGTGCGGTAGTTGCTGCATATCACGCTTTCGCATATCTCTGAAGACAGCCTTTTGCCGTTTTTGTCAATCGTCATAATGCAGCTCAGGGCGTATCTGTCTTCATACGGGTTTAAAGAGCACGCCCCGTTGGAAAGGCTCCTCGGCAGCATAGGTATAACGCAGTCGGGGAAGTATACGCTCGTTCCCCGCTTATAAGCTTCTTCGTCAAGCTTGGTTCCGCGTTTTACGTAGTGGCTTACATCGGCTATATGTACGCCTAAAACGTAGTTTTTGCCCTGTTTTTTAAGCGACACTGCGTCGTCTATATCCCTCGTGTCGTCGCCGTCTATTGTTATGGTAAATTCATCGCGAAGATCCCGTCTTTCGCCTAAAGTCACAGGCTCTTTCGCAACCTGCGCCGCCTGCCTTTCAACCTCTTTAGGGAATTCTTTATAAAGGCCATAGCTTCGTATAATGCTCAGTTCTTCGGCGTAAAAATCGCCTTCCTCGCCTAAAATTTCAATTACTTTGCCGCCAGGGGCTTTGCCATGAGGGTAAGAGGTTATCATCGCCGCGACTTTGTCGCCGTCTTTGGCGTTTAAAGTCAGGTCTTTAGGGATAAATATCCGCTGAGCGAACCTCGCCCTGTCGGGTATCACGTAATATGCCCCGCCGCTTTTTTCAAAAACCCCGGTAATTACGCTATATCCCCGCTCCAATATCTTTACCACCTGAACTTCGTCTGCCGTTCCTTTAACCCTTAAAGATATAACCCTGTCGCCGTCGTAGGCGTTGTTCAAGGCGTGGCGGGGGATAAAAAAGTCTTTTTGCCCGACTTCCCTTTTGTCGGGGATCAAAAAGGCGAAACCCCGTTCGCTGCTCTGCACAGTGCCCTTGACCGCCCCGAACTGTTCGGGGGTGGCGTAGGCCCCGCGCCTGTCCTTTAAAATCACGCCGTCGGCTTCAAGCTTTTTAAGAATATCCCTTACGGCCTTCTTTTCGTTGCCGTGGGTATTGAGGGCGATAAAAATCTGAGTTTCGTTTTTAAAGGCGAGTTTGCCGTCTTCAAATTGTTTTACGATTAATTCTTTTATATTCATTTTCATATTCCGTAGGGTATAAAAAAAGCGGCTTATATCGCCGCTTGTGATTTTTTTGCGGGTACACAGATATGTACCGTAAATTTTATTAAAGAAGAATCTGCATAAGGTAAATAGCTACGGAAAGCACAGCCATAACTATCAGGCAAATCCAGGTCCATTTTTTTAATTTGCTCTCTATGCTGCGGCCCTTGTTTTTGCCGAAGAAAGTTTCGCTTGAGCCCGTAATGCCCTGAATACCGTCAGAATTGCTCTTCTGGAATAAAATAAGTATTATCGTAACTATCGCAGCTATAAACAATACCAAAATAAATGCAAGCGTAAATGATATATAAATATAATATTCTGCATTGGACATGCCATAATTGCTGGCCATTAAAGCGTTTAACATTATATTACCTCTGTAAGTTAATTTATCAGCTTAAAGATTATAACACATATTTTACCGTTTTACAAACGATTTACGGCTTTAAATTAAAATTTCATAATCGATAGACAGTTTTTTTTGCGGTAGCCTTTACCTTTTTATGGAATTTTTTGTGTTTACGCGTTTTCGTGTTCTGTTTTTCGCGTTTTTCGCCGAAGGTGTTGATGATAAATATGCCTCCGCATACAAGGGCGAGGGCGATAAGGGTGGTAAAGCTTAAAAGCTGTTCGCTTTCGCCTAAGATTATCGCCGAAAATACCGCCCCGAACAGGGGATTTGTACTTTTGAACACCGCTATACGCGAGACGGGGTTGTACTTTAACAGGTACCCCTGCAGCGTAAAGGCGCAGGCCGATAAAAACGCGAGGTAAAAGAGCATTAAAAAGCTCGTTGGCTTCGCCGCCGAAATTCTGCCGCCGAGCGACAGGCCTATAATCACAAGCAGCAGGCCTCCGCAAAAGAATTGCCAGCCGCACAGGGCGGTGGTGTTCTCTTTTTTAGAGAATATCTTCACAAACCCCGCGGCGATGGCCGAGGATAATCCAGAGAATATTATAAAACCCTCGCCCGTGAGCGACATATCCAGCGAAAAGCCGTCAAGGTTCATTATAACTACGCCGCCGAAGCCGAGTACGCACCCCGCGAGTTTTATCAGGTTGAATTTTTCGGTGCGGAATAAAAAGCAGGCGGCGATAATGGTAAAAAACACGCCTAAACCGTTGAGTATAGACGATTTGACGCCCGTCAGGTTAGAGAGGCCTATATAAAAGAAAGTATACTGAAGGGCCGTCTGGAACAGGGCCACAACGCCTACCCGCCAGATGTTTTCTTTTTTCGGAACAAGAAATTTCTTCTGCGACAGGCTGCCGAAGGCTATTACCAGAACGCCCGCGAGCGTAAAACGTACGCCGGCGAAAAGAATGAGCGAGGCGTAGCTAGAGGTGTCTACGTTAAAAAGGGTGTAGCCTATTTTTACGCAGGGGAAGGCGCTGCCCCAAAGCATGCAGCAGATCAGGGCGCCTATAACCACGACGTAAGTTTTTGTAAAAAATTTTTCTTTGCTTATTGTCACAATTTAATTATATGACCAAATAAAAAATAACGCAAACTGTTTTACTGTATAAAAGCCGCAAAAGGAAAATTTCATTTTAAACGGGCGTCCGCCACTTTTTGCTTAAGTTTTGTTGCATATGCGAATAATTCAGGCATATATGGCGGCCAATTTAAAAGCGGCGGAAAAAATTTCCGCCGCTCTGTCGTTAAATTTTTTTACTTTATCAGACTCTTGCCCGTCATCTCTGCGGGAACTTTTATATCCATAAGCTCGAAAAGGGTAGGGGCGAGGTCTGCGAGTATTCCGTCTTCCCTTAATTGAACGTTTTTAAGCTTTTCAGACGCTAAAATTACGGGAACGCGGTTGGTGGTATGCGCGGTGAAGGGGCTTCCGTCTTCGGCTAAAAGCTTGTCGGCGTTGCCGTGGTCTGCCGTAAGCAGGGCCGCGCCGCCCATCTCTATTATCTTGTCGATAACCTTTTTAACGCATTCGTCAACAACGTGCACGGCCTTTACCGCCGCGGGGATAACGCCCGTATGGCCTACCATATCGCAGTTGGCGTAGTTTAAAATAATAACGTCGAATTCGCCCGTTTCAAGTTCTTCCAGAACTTTTTCGGTTACAAGGTAAGCGCTCATCTCGGGCTGCAGGTCGTATGTGGCAACCTTAGGCGAGGGGATAAGGTCCCTCACTTCGTTTTCGTTAGGTTTTTCAACGCCGCCGTTAAAGAAGAATGTTACGTGAGCGTATTTTTCCGTTTCGGCTATTCTGAGCTGCTTTTTGCCGAGCGACGCAAGGTATTCGCCTAAGGTGTTGTTCAATATGGTCTTAGGGAAGGCTATTTCTACGCCTTCAAACTCAGCGTCGTAGACGGTAAAGCAGACATATACGGGGTCTAAAAAGCCCGTCTTGCGTTCAAACGCTGTGCCCTTAGGAACGATAAATTCTTTCTGCGAAACGGCTCTCGTGATTTCCCTCGCCCTGTCGGGGCGGAAGTTGAAGCATATTACGCTGTCGCCCTTTTCCAGTATGCCGACAGGTTTGCCGTCTTTATAAACCTTGATAGGCTTTAAAAATTCGTCGGTTACGCCGTTCGCGTAAGATTTTTCTACCGCCGCAGGCGCGTCTTCGCAGGGCTCGCCTTCGCCTAAAGTGAGCATATCGTAGGCTTTTTCCACGCGGTCCCAGTTGTTGTCGCGGTCCATGGCGTAGTATCTGCCGCATACGGACGCAACCTTGCCGCAGCCTATTTCGGCCATTTTCGCTTCAAGCTCGCGGATAAAGCCCGCGCCCGAGGTAGGGGATACATCCCTTCCGTCCATAAAGCAGTGTACGTAAACCTCGGTAAGTCCATTCATTTTAGCCATTTTCAAAAGGGCGTAAAGGTGAGTTAAGTGGCTGTGCACGCCTCCGTCAGACACCAGACCGTAAAGGTGAAGTTTTTTGCCGTTCTTTTTTGCGTTGTCCATAGCCTTTAAAAGGGCTGGATTTTCAAAAAAGTCTCCGTCTTCTATGGCTTTGGTAATCTTTGTAAGGTCCTGATATACAATTCTGCCGGCGCCTATGTTCAGATGGCCGACTTCGCTGTTGCCCATCTGCCCGTCGGGCAGGCCTACCGAAAGTCCGCTCGCGCCGAGGGTGGCGTGAGGGTACTCTTTTTTCAATGCTTCGACGTTTTTGCTTCCGTCAATAGAGATGGCGTTGCCCTCGCCCGCGGGGGCCAGGCCGTAGCCGTCCATTATAATAATCGCATAAGGTTTTTTCATAAAAATAACTCCGTATAAAAGCCGCCCCTATTAGGGGCGGGGGACCGCTTTGCGGTGGAGGGGTTCTAAAGACAACCCCTCAGTCCTTCGGACAGCTCCCCTAATAAGGGAGCCTTATTGTTCAGTCATTTACATGACATCTCATTCAGTATGGTAGCCAAAGCCTCTGCAATATGCTGCAACTAATGTTAAAATCAGTCCTGTTCCCAGTACTTGTTGTAGTTGACAATCTGAGCGAATTCTTTCTTTAAAGAGGCCGAGCCGATAAGCCCGCCGTCTATGTCGGGCTGAGCCATAAGCCCCTTGCAGTTCGCCGCGTTCATGCTGCCGCCGTACTGTATAATAACTTTTTCGGCGCATTTAGGGCAGAAGAGTTCGCCGATTTTCTTTCTTATGTAAGCTATAGTCTCCTGAGCCTGTTCGTTTGTAGCCGTTCTGCCAGTGCCTATAGCCCATACGGGTTCGTAAGCTATAACTACTTTGGTTACGTCCTCTACGCCCGCGAGGTCTATTGTGAGCTGGCGTGAGAGTTTTTTTTCGGTAACGCCGTTTTCTCTTTCGTCCAGAGTTTCGCCTACGCACATAATAGGGGTCATGCCTGCGGCGAGAACGGCCTTGGTGCGTTTATTTACCGTTTCGTCGGTTTCGCCGAAGTACTGTCTTCTTTCGCTGTGGCCGATGATTACGTATTTTACGCCGTATTCTTTGAGCATATCGGCGGAAATTTCGCCCGTATAAGCTCCCTTTGCCTCCCAGTGCATATTTTCGGCGCCGATGGCGATATTGGTGCCTTCGGCGGCTTTAGTCATTTCGGGTATCAGGATGGCGGGTACGCAAAGGGCTACGTCGCAGTCGGCGTCCTTTACTAAGGGCGCAAGTTCTTTAATAAGGGCCTTGCCGCTCTCCGCAGTCATATTCATCTTCCAGTTGCCCGCTATAAAGGGTTTTCTGCTCATTTTTCTCTCCTTAATTGCCCGATTAACTTTCATCAAAAAAATACTGTGTCGGGCTTGCGTTTGCCCTTGGTCATTTACGCCTCGGTAAACTCCCTGCGGGCAATACGCGCTCTCCTTGTCTTTTTTGCGGCTGCTAATCGGTTGGTATTTGAATATGTTTGTATAATGTTTAAATTATTCTTTATCGTTAAGGCAGGCGATGCCGGGTAAAGTTTTGCCTTCGAACAGTTCAAGCGAAGCGCCGCCGCCAGTAGAGATATGCGTAACTTTGTCTGCAAAGCCGAGCTGCTGAACGGCCGCCGCGCTGTCGCCGCCGCCGATTATAGTGGTGCATTTGCCGTAAACGTCTGCAAGGGCCTGAGCTACCGCTATGGTGCCTTTGGCGAGGGTAGGGTTCTCGAATACGCCCATAGGGCCGTTCCAGATAACAGCCTTGGCGTTTTGTATGCGGCTCGCGTAAAGGGCGCGGGTCTTTTCGCCGATGTCCATGCCCATCTTGTCCGCGGGGATTTTGTCGGAATCAACCGTTACGGCGTCTACTTCGCCGTCGATAGGGTCGGGGAAGCAGGATGTAACTACGGTGTCTACAGGCAAAAGAAGTTCCTTGCCGGCGGCTTTCGCCTTAGCCATCATCTCCTTGCAGTAGTCGATCTTTTCTTCGTCTAAAAGGGATGTGCCTACTTCGTAGCCCTTTGCCTTCAGGAAGGTGTATGCCATGCCGCCGCCTATGATAAGGGTGTCGCATTTTTCAAGCAGGTTGTTTATTACGTTGAGTTTGTCTGCAACCTTGGCGCCGCCTAAAATCGCGACAAAGGGACGGGCGGGGTTTTCAAGGGTGTCAGCCATAACCGAAAGCTCTTTTTCAATCAAAAATCCGCAGACGGCTGTCTTTATAATGCCGTATTCAACTATGGCTGCGGTGGAGGCGTGGCTGCGGTGAGCCGTGCCGAACGCGTCGTTTACGTAAATTTCTGCGTCGTAAGCCAAGGCTTTGCAGAAAGCTTCGTCCTTCTTTTCTTCTTCCCAGTGGAAGCGTAAGTTTTCTATCAAAACTGCCTCGCCTTCTTTAAGGGCAGAACGCCTTTTAGCTACGGGGGCGAGGGTGAGTTTTACGGGTTCATCCTTTAAAGCTTTAGCTTTAATTTCTTCTGCCGTGGTTTCGCCAGCGTCAACCTTTTTCTGATCCTTTTTGTTGAGCTTGAACTCTTTTGAAAAGATAGAGTGAGGCTTGCCCATATGCGAGCAAAGCGTAACTTTTGCGCCTGCGTCCAAAAGATATTTGATGGTAGGCAGAGCCCCCATAATTCTGTTTTCGTCTGTAATTTTGCCGTCTTTCATAGGTACGTTAAAATCGCAACGCACAAGAACTTTTTTGCCCTTAAGATCTTTAAGGTCTTTAACCGACATTTTGTTCATAAAAATTATCTCCTTGAGATAATCTGAGTTTTAATTTAGCGATAATATTATATTGAATAAAGCA
>JAJPXK010000050.1:0-686 GCA_021205485.1 Clostridia bacterium
ATATAATATAAAAGCATTTGACAAACGACTTAACCGCCAGCAGTTGTTTAACCAGTGGCGGTTATTGTATGGTCGTATAGCAAGTTGAATTTAAAACCGAATGATAAACCCCAACCCTTCCCCTACGGGTATAACCGAGTTCGGATAATTATCATAAGGTTCACCATAAATCCACGAGTGGCAAATAGCTACTCGTGGATTTTTTTGTGCCATGTATACGGGAATCGAGGGGAGGCGAGCGAAGCGTAGGTCGGCGGAATCGACCGCCGACTTGACCGTGTAGTACACGGTCAACCATGCGTGTCCGCTCAAGGCACGATTCCCGGCAGGGTCACCATCATTTTTCGGACAGAATAATCTCTGTCCTTTTTTTATTTTTAACAGTAAAACCCCCGAATGAACTTTGCTTCATACGGGGATTTCAGTTTATTTATGTTTTTTATTTAATAGTATGCTTTCTTCTTTTGATAAATATCGCAACGCAGATAGCGACAGCGGCTACAACCAGAATGGCGAGTACAGCGAGTATCGCTATAAGTATCGTATTGCCATTGTTTGCTGAAACATCTTCGGTTGCAAGCGTAAAACCTTCTGCAATTTCGCCGTTTACCACTTCGGCATACGCAAAACTTACGATAATAGTAGTATTGTAGTCAAGGTCTGCGAACTCTTTTTAAAGCGTAAAG
>JAJPXK010000050.1:696-2293 GCA_021205485.1 Clostridia bacterium
ATGATTTTTCCGTTGACAGAGATGCTGTCTATGCAGTAGTCGCTGTCGGCCGAAATGGTAACAGAAAGTTTTCCGTCTTTTTCCACTTTAATAAATTTTTCGCCCGAAGCCGATGAAGCCGTGCCGTTGCCTTCGGCAGCGATAAGCACTGTCTTAACGTCGGTTCCGTCGCTTTCCACCGCTGCGACAGTGTAATCGCTGAACGAACTGCAGAACAAAATTATGCCGTATTCCGTGCAATAACAGTCAATTTCTTCTACACTGCCGTCGTCGGCAAAGTGGTATGCCTTAAAGCTCACGCCCGCGCTGTCTGCGGAATAACCTTCGGGGAAGGGTACCATTATCATTACCTTTTCGCCGTTGAGGTATTTTACCTGCATATCGCATAAATTTAACGAAAGGTCGTAAGTCGCGCTGCTTAAAATATTTACATTGTCGCCGTTATCTTCGTTGTATGCGTTGACTTCGTTTTCGTATTCTTTGTTTTCGTCTTCCGAATACGTTGTCGCAACAAGTGAAATTTTGTTGCTTAAAGAATTGCCCGAAACTGTCTGCTCGTTTCCGTTTTCGTCTGTATAATGCCAGCCGTTTACCGACAGGTCGCTGTCAGAGATAAGCTGAGGAACGCTCGCCACCGCCGTGCAGTAGCTTAAGGGGTTAACGGGGCAACTGAACGAGGGCTTGTACATTGCAAAAAGTATTGTATCAACAGGGGCTTTTCCCGAAGTTTTTCCTACAAGATTTTCCAATGTAAACGTGTAGTCGCATCTGTCGGCGCTGTAATTTTTGTCGGGAGTAAAGGTAAACGATATCTGGTTTGGCGTACTTTCGCTCCATTTAAAGTTGCTTATAACTGTATTTGCAGAGTTTAACGTAACGCCGCTGCCTACGGTATATCTTAAAGTAACCTCTTTAGTGGAATCTTCTTTTACAAGCTCGTCGCTGAATGTAATTGTTACATTGTAAGAGGAGCCTATATAAAACCGCAGTGCGTCGGGGGTTACCGTAACGGCGTAAGGGGAGGCTTGCGTTTCGTCATAAACTACCGCGTTGCTCTTTTCAAGTATATTTCCGCCAATATAGTTTACATAATTAGATAAGGTTGTATCCGAAGGGGCGTCGGTTGTTACCGCAAGAATATAGCTTGTTTTGCTGCCTAAAAACAGGCAGTTTAAGTATCCTTCAAAATCGTAATCGTCTATATCAAAGTTTTCAGTGTTCGGAATAGTAAAATAATCAATATAGTTGCTTACATAATACCAGACGCTTTCGCTTGTTATGTCGTAAGTGAAAAGAAGGTAGTACCCCGCGTTTTCTGCGGAGCGAAGACCCATTCCGTTATAGCTTACGTTATTATACTCAACGCCGTTTTCTGTAGTCGCAGTCTCTATAGTGAAGCTGCCCGAAGGCGACTGGTAATCGACCATGCAGAGGGAGGGGTAGGTAAATTCAAAGCCGGAGGTAGAGATAACCCCGTCAGGAACATACAGCCCCGCCGCCGCTGTACCGTTTAAAAGGAAGTACTCCAAAGCGTCTTCGTCATATACGTCGCGGTGGGCGTTATCCATTGTGGCGTCAATTATGTACAATCTGTTGT
>JAJPXK010000050.1:2303-3172 GCA_021205485.1 Clostridia bacterium
CAAGTTTATTCCACATATTCGGCTGGTCGTTTCCGTCATCGTCTATAAACATACCCTGAACAAGCACATTTTCTATGCCGAGTTTGTTTAAAATTATATTCACCGCCTGCGAGAAGGACTGGCACACGCCTTTGCCTTTGACCAATACGCCGTAGGCGCATCTTACGTAATCGGCGTCGTCGCCCGCGTCAAATTCAAGAGAGTACACTGCGTTATCCATTACCGTTTCGTATACGTATAAAATTTTATTGTTTACGCCTAAATATCCGTCGGCCCCGTCAACAATTTTATTTACAATGCTTTCAAAATCGGCTATGGCTTTATCTACGTTTGTTAAGTCAAAGCCGTCGGCAAAATAGTTGTCGTAACGGCCTATGCCTAAGTTTATTTTATAGTTTGAGCCGTCGGTGAGCATTCTCACCGAAATTTTATCGAAGTCAACGTAAAACAGGTCGCTGTTGTCAAGCATAAACGCGTCTCTGCCTGCGCCAAAGGCTTCTGTCAAGGTCGTCTGGTTATAGCCTTTATTTTCAAGGTAACCCTTTTCAACCAAATTCCATGTCTCCGTTCCCGATTTAAAAACGTCCTGGCTTTTCATATCGGCTAAGGCGCTGTAGAATGCTTTTTCTTCGTTAGTGGTAAGCTGTTCGTAGTAGTACCCGTAAGAGCTTTCCTCTGCGTAGGCCTTCACGCTGAAAAGGCTTGCAATTCCCGCGATAAGGCTTGCGGCGAACACTAAAACCAGCAGTACAATGAGTTTTGTCTTTGTTCTTTTCATAAAAGTCTCCTTATTTTCTCTTAACATTAATTATCCTATATTATCGGTTTAAAAGCAACTATGTTTTTGTAAAAAATGTTCGGATTAACAA
>JAJPXK010000019.1 GCA_021205485.1 Clostridia bacterium
ATTAAAAAGAATGCATTTTGCATTCTTTTTATATTTCTTTTATGATTTCTTTTACAAGTTTTACCAAATCAACTTCAGCCCTGTCAGCAGCTTCCATAACTTCCTTATGGTCTAGTTGATTTGTAGATAAACCTGCTGCTTTATTAGTAACTAAGGAAATACCTAAAGTTGTCATTCCTGAATGTCTTGCAACAATAGCTTCTGGAACGGTTGACATACCACACATATCCCCGCCCATTGCTTTAAATGCTCTAATTTCAGCAGGTGTTTCAAACATTGGACCTTTAAAGAAACAATACACACCTTCCTTTAAATCCACATGAACTTTTTTAGCTGCTTTATAAGCAATGTTACGTAGCTCTTGAGAATAAACTTCACTCATATCTTTAAAGCGAGGACCAAATTCATCTAAATTAGGACCACGAAGTGGACTAGGTGCAAATAACCCAATATGATCACTTATTAAAGTAATTTGACCTGGATTCAAATCTTCACGAATACCACCACATGCATTGGTAACAAATAAATACTTAATACCAAGTTTTGCAAACACAAGAATAGGTAATGTTACCACGTCCATATCATGTCCTTCATAATAATGAAAACGGCCTTTCATGGCACATACGGTTTTACCTGAAATTGTTCCAATATAAAGTTTACCTTCATGTCCAGGAACAGTTGAAACAGGAAATCCAGGAATATCCTTGTAATCAATAATGATTTGATTCTCTATTTCATTAGCTAAGGGACCTAAACCTGAACCCAAGATAATGGCTATATCAATAGGTTGACTATATATAGAATAAATATATTCATAAGCTTGATTAATTGTTGTATACATACTCTTTCCTCCTCGTATAATAAGTGTTGTAAGATATATATCAGGTATATACCTTACAGTGTTTAGCCCTTGGGAATGGGGCTAGCCCCATTCCCAAAATTCGATTGCAAACCATCCCATATTGCGATATTATTTCTGCAGGAAATAATTCGATGGTGACTTCTATTCCTCCTTGTGCAGGTGGCTGCGTGACCACCTAGCTCTTGTATAGTCTGGAGCCCATGTTCTATCCAAATTTCTTTCTCAGACGTTGTTCCTCTTTATACAGTAGCCGAGTTTGTATAGAGATGAGTTCTTATTACGAGGTTGTCTTACGATAGTACCAGCATGGGATGCAATCATTGGCTTATTTCTTTATCCCAATTGAAAGGAGGTGGTATCATGACAATCACTTCTACCATGTTTCTTGGTATTGATGTTAGTCTTGATACTAACCAGGTCTGTGCTATGAATTACAATCAGGATGTTTTCTTTAATAAGTCCTTCAAGAATACTGTGACGGGTTCTGAAGAACTTGTTAATAATATCTTGTCTGTCATTTCTTCTAAAAAGCTTTCTCATCTTACTGTCTGTATGGAATCTACTTCGCTCTATTTCTTTCATATTGCGAACTATCTCTCTACAGATAACCAATTGGCTCAATACAACTGCAAGGTTTATTGTGTCAATCCTAAGATGATTGCCAACTACAAGAAATCTTATCTAGATCGCCCAAAGAATGACCCTAGTGACGCCTGGCTTATCGCTGATTATGTTCGCGTGGGCCGCTGCAAAAAGCTTCGTGAATGGCGTGGTGCCGCATACGTCGCACTGCAGCGTCTTACCAGGTATCGTTTCCATCTTGCACAGGATCTTTCTAGCGAGAAAAACTATTGTTTAAACAACATTTATTTGAAATTCTCAAATCTTAGAAAGAAAGATGGAAAGGATGATAAGGATAATCCTTTTTCTGATATCTTTGGTGCTACATCTACTGCTGTTCTTACCGATTTTTTAACCATTGATGAAATCGCAACTACTCCTATGGAGGATCTTGTTGAATACATCAATGAAAAATCAAAAGGAAGATTCGCAGATTCTAATGAGGTGGCAAAGCTTCTGAAGAAATGCGTTAATGAATCATACAGACTTGATAAGTTATCATATGACGCTCTCAACATTACAATATCATCCAACATTAGAATGATTAAAGCGCTCGAATCAGAGCTTAAATCTATCGACAAGCAGATTACTGACTATGCAAAAGGCATTGATTCCAACGCCATGACTGTTTTACAGTCAATTCCTGGAATTGGGCCTGTTTTTGCAGCAGGAATTCTTGCCGAAATTGGAAGCATTAACTGCTTCAAGAACGATAAGGCATTAGCCCGATATGCATCTCTAACATGGAATGATCATTCCAGCGGAAAAGTCATATCAGAGAATAATGAACTCGTTCATAGTGGTAATTCTTTTTTAAAGTATTACCTTGAAATGGCTTGTGGTCTCTTAATAAACCATGATGTAAAATACAAGGCTTATTACTCACGCAAATACAATGAGGCAAAAACACACAAGCACAAAAGAGCACTTGTACTAACAACTAGAAAGTTCGTGAGGATGCTTTATAGTATGCTACGCTATAACACCCTATACTGCGATCAAGCAACTGGAGAAGTTCAAATAATTGAATAGTACCCATTTGTGAAATAGTTCACATGCGTGATCTCTTTTTAGTGCGCCCTTTTTTCTAGTAATCAGGTCAAATATCTTTGAAATCATTTAAAAATCTTTTAAATTTTTTCTTGACATTTTACCAGACGACTATGCGTATTATAGCATAAGAAAAAGACGTTTGAAACGTCTTATTCCTCATTAGTTCCTAAAATAGATGCTTGTGTATATGTTCTTGTAGCTAATTCACTATCTAATGAATAGAGTGATTGAGGATCATGTCCAAATAATTCAAACTTAGTCAGTAAATCATTCGCATTCACTTCTTCTTCACCTTGTTCATCAACGTACCAATCTAAAAATTTCATCGTTCTAAAATCTTTTTCATCATAAGCAGCGCCATAAATATTATGAATCAAGCTTGTGACATATTTTTCATGTTCTAATCCATATTTTAGAGGATCATCTAAATTGACTAATTCTTTATCAGGTTTAGCAATAGCAGATAATGTGACAACATAATCATTATCCTTTGAAGCCTCTCCTGGTTAAAACCAGAAGATTCTAGCAGAGCAATAAACTCCGCCTGTGGATTTCACCTTTTACGGTGTTGTCCAACAGCCGCATACATAATCATATAATATATACGATTATAC
>JAJPXK010000010.1 GCA_021205485.1 Clostridia bacterium
GCAATTTCCTGTATTGTTTTGCCCTCAAAAAAGTACTCGTAAATTATTCTCTTTTCCTCGCCGTCAAGCGTTTTGCAGGCTTCTTCGGCGAGTATTTTATTTAAAATCCCGTCCATGCAGCCGTAGTCGGGCAGGTCGTTTTCTTCTAAAGGTTCGTTTAATCTTAAAGAGTCTCTTTTATTTTCGTTCAGGGCGGTGTTTTTAACTATGGTGTAAAGGTAGTTGTACCCGTTTTGCCTCGCGTCAAAATATACGGCGTTTTTAACAACCTTTAAATAGCTGTCGCTTAAAACATCCTCGGCCTTGTCTTTATCGGTAAGGTACGCTCTGGCGACAAAAAACAATTGCTTTTTGGTTAGCTCAAACAGCTTTTCCAAAGCCGCCATATCGCCCTTCGCTATTTTTACAATGCAGTTATTAATTTGTTTTATGTACTTTTTATCTGCCATTGAGGGTATTGTAACACCGCAAATTGACTTTGTAAAGAATTTTATCGCTTTAAGTTTAAGGCTTGCCATGAAAAACCGCAACAAAAAAAAGGCAGGTTTAAACCTGCCTTTAATCGTTTAAAGATTATTCGTGATCTTTAATCCAGGCTTCAGCCTTGGCCTTAGCCATAGCCGTAAGCTTTTCTTCGGGATAAATAGAAGTTTCGCCGCCTACGCAGTAGAGGGCGTATTTGCCGTCCGCGGTAACGAATAAAACTTCCGCATAGCCTGCGGGATCGCCGTATTCGCCTGCAAAAACTTCCTTTACAACTTCCATCGTTTCGGTATCGTATTCAACGCCTCGTATAGTCTTTTTCACCTTTACTGACCTCCGTGTTTTATTTTAAAGTGCGGTACAAAAAATTTTGCATCTGTAATATAATTTTACTAAAAAATTTGAGAGTTTGCAAGCGGCTTTGTAATATTTAAACCTGTATAGGTTAAAATTAGCTATTTTTTCACAACATGCAAATTTGTAACAAAAAAACTTGCATTAATCGTCATATTTTTTCGCCTTTCGCCGTATGTATATATATTAACGGCTTTATTCAAACGCTTGCAAATTTGAATGTAAACGTATATAATTGAGGTATGTTAAAGGATAAGCTGCTGTCGGCGACAAAATATAAGGCGATAAAACGCCTGAATATGTTCTTCGAGGGGTATATTTTCCCCGCTGTTTACGCCGTAATAATATTTATAACCTCGCTTTTCGGGTTAGAGATAGCTTTTTACGCCCTGTCGCTTTTAATTTGCATATATTGCACGCTGTTTTGCAAGGACAGCAAGCCCCTTTTAAACCTGTTTATTTCAATAGTTTATTCCACAAGCTGGCGCCACACCCCGCAATACCCGTATAATTCTGACTTTTTTTACCTGCAGAGCGTGCATATAAGCATATTGGCGATGGCCTCGGTCGCCGTAATTTGCTTTATATTCAGAATGGCGGTGTTCGGCAACGGCAAAAGCTTTTTTAAAGACAGCCGTCTGCGGCTCGGCATAATTTTAATGTGCCTCGCGTTTTTGCTTAACGGCGTATTTTACTCTGACTATACGTTTAAAAACCTCGGCTTAGGCGTTCTTGTCGCCCTGTCGTTTTTTACGGCGTACCTTTTCTTTTTCGGCACGCTTGATGTCACCGACGATACCGCGAAGTATGTGGCGTACATTCTTACGCTCGCGGGCGGGATAATCTTTTTGCAGATAGCAAAGCTGTACATTTTTGACGGCGTTATTGTAGACGGCTCTATAGATAAAGACCTTATCAAACTCGGCTGGGGCATGAGCAACAACGCGGGCGGCATGCTCGCCATATTCCTTCCTTCGTGTTTTTACCTTGCGTTAAAGGTCAAAAGGGGAGGGGGCCTGTTGTACGCCCTCGGCTTTGTGTATTACTTAGGCGTCTGCCTTACATTAAGCCGCACGTCGGTGCTTGTAGGCGGAATAGTTTTGCTGTGTATGTTCATATATTTCAGCGTAAAAAAGACGTCGTTCCGCAAATTCGTATGGATATTCAACGGGGCGCTGGCGGCTTTCGGTATTGTGTTTGTCGCCGTCTTCTGGAACAAACTTACCGAGATTTTCGCCGTGTATTTTGAAAGGGGCTTCTCCGATTCGGGCAGGCTGCAAATCTGGCTCGAAGGGCTTAAAGACTTCGTTAGTGCGCCTATATTCGGGGTCGGATTCTACGGCTCGGGCGATTTTTACGACATAGATAACTGGGTCTTCCCCGATATGTACCACAACCTTTTTATACAGATGCTCGCAAGCTGCGGCCTTGCAGGCATAGCGGCTCTGGTTATACATTTTGTACAGGTCGTATTCTGCGTAAACAAAAAGCCCGACAGCAAGACGGCTTTTTACCTTATTATCCCCGCCGTAATAGTTGCGGTAAGCCTTTTAGACAACCACATTTTCCACATATTCCCCGCGATAGTCTATTCGGTGTTCCTTCTTCTTATCGAGAGGGACGGCGAAGAATACCCTTTAAAAAAGCCGAAGGGGCTCTTAAGGCCAAAGTCTTACAAAAATAAGTAAATAAAAACCCCGTCTGTATTTCAGACGGGGCGTTTTGTATCAAAAATCAATTCATATAAGCGCCGACGGGCCTATGTTTATAAGGGCCGCTATTTCTATGGCGAGAGTTATTAAATTGGCGCATAAAAGGGCTATGCTTACAGCCATTCCCGCGTAAGAAAAGGCCCTGCCGCCCGCCTCGTTTTCGGGCGACTGTCTGTACGCTATAACCGAGCAGATAAGCCCCGCCAAAGGTATAATAAAAGCCAAAACAAAGCCTACTATGGCCAAACTATTGCTGTTTTTCTTCTCTTTTTTAGTTGAGGGGAAGTTATCCGTAGGCACTCCGCAGGCGGGGCATATTACAGCCTTGTCGTCTATCTGTTTTCCGCAGTTTTTACAATACATAAAGCCTCCTTATTTAACCTGCTCCCCAGGCCGCGGCTATCACAAACAGGCCTAAAATCGCCAGTACGTAAAGTATAACTATTGTCAATACACAGACGATGCGGATAATGCTTATTGTAATTCCCGCTATGGCGAAAGGTTTGCCCTTTCCGCCGCATTCGCATACTTTTTTATAGCCTATAACAGAGCAGATAAGCCCCGCGATACCTGAAAAAAATGACAAACCAAGGCCTCGTTT
>JAJPXK010000090.1:0-3009 GCA_021205485.1 Clostridia bacterium
ATTTAATTGTAAGCAGATACAAAAATGTAAAAGGGAAAGAATATATGGCATTTTTACGCATCGCAAATTTAAGAAAGAGCTACCGCATCTCTAAGAACGACTATCAGGAAGTTTTAAAGGGCGTCAATGTGGAGTTTAAAAGGGGCGAACTTGTAGCCATACTCGGCGAATCGGGCTGCGGCAAGTCTACTTTTATGAATATCCTCGGCGGACTGGATAACGACTATACGGGTACGATAATGCTCGAAGACGAAAACTTTAAGGACTACACCGATAAACAGCTTGACGATTACCGCAAAAGCACGGTAGGAATGATTTTCCAGAACTATAACCTGATAAACCATATGACCATCGCCGAAAATGTGGAAATCGCGATGACTATGAACGATATTCCGCACGACAAAAGGAAAAAACGGGCGAGGGCCCTTTTAAAGCAGATGGGGCTTGAGGAATACGCCGACAAACTCCCTAACCAGCTTTCGGGCGGGCAGAGGCAGAGGGTCTCTATAGCCCGCGCCCTGGCGAACGCCCCGGCCATAATACTCGCCGACGAGCCTACGGGGGCGCTGGACAAGGAATCTGCCGACCATATAATGAAGATTCTCAAAAAAATCGCCTCGTCGGGCAGGCTGGTTATAGTGGTAACTCACTCGCAAAAGGTCGCCAGCGAATGCAGCCGCATTATAAGCATAGACGACGGCGTGGTAAAGTCGGACGTACGCAACTACGATTCAAACAAAAAATTTGATAAACTGGCTGTGCTTCGCACAAAGGATATTAAATTTTCCGATATAACAAAACTCGCCCTTTCCAACATAAAACAGTCGCTAAGGCGCAGCGTATTGGTGTCGGTAGGCATGTCTATAGGCATTATCGCCGTGATTCTGGTCTTCTGTTTAAGCAGCGGGCTGACCAATTACGTAAACACCACGCTCGCCGACTCGATGAATACCCTGCAGCTACAGGTCCGAAGTTCCACATACTTTACCAACGCCGACGAAACTATTGAAGATTTTGAGGCCATACCCGGTGTGGATTACGTGGTAAAAGGCTCATATCTCCGCCTCAATTCCACCTACGACTATGGCGGAAACACCGGCTATATACTTATGCTGAACACTTCTTACGACGCTCTGAGCCTTACGTACGAGGCGGGCGGAAAGATGTCTGCCGACAACGAAATTATTATAAGCCAATCGTTTGCGAAAAACCTCTATTCAACCGAAGTAACTTCGGCCGACGATATCGTAGGCACCGAAATAGACATTATTTTTTCAGGCGCTGCGAATACGTTTACGGTAAGCGGCGTGTACGAGGACAGCTCTGACTACGCCGACTACCCCTGCGCGTACGTCACGTCTGCCGCGATGCGAAGCCTGTATTCGTCGGCAAACAAAACTTACCGCCTCAACGTGCTTTATGTGTATGTTGAGGATACCTCTTACATTTCTTCGGTAACCGAAGTTATAGAAGACCTCGGCTATTCGGTCTCCCGCGACGACGAAACGGTGGAGACTATGCTTGAATATATAGACCTTGCGACAATGGTTCTTACGGGCTTTGCGTGTATATCGCTTGTAGTTTCGGCGATAATGATATTTATAGTGACATACATAAGCGTAATAGAGAGGGTTAAGGAGATTGGCATACTGCGGGCTGTAGGCGGCAGAAAGAAGGACGTAACGCGGCTGTTTATAACAGAATCGGCGATAATCGGGGCGACTTCGGGCCTGCTTGCCATAGTTGTAAGTTTGTTTATAAGCATTGTCGCAAACCTTGTAATGTCAAGCTATTTGTCGGGTACCATTATAGCGTATAACGTCCTCGTTTACCTTATAGGCTTTGTCGTAAGCGTGGCGATAAGCGTAGTTTCGGGGCTGATGCCCGCTATGCAGGCGGCTCAGCAGGACCCCGCCGAAGCGTTGAGGTGCGACTGATGAAGCAGAGCAACCGCGACCGCGTCCGCCAGATGGAACGGGAGGACGAGTTAGGCATAAGCAGACAGAAAAACCGAAAGCCTTTGGTATCTTTAAAGGTGTACAAGATATTAAAAATATGCCTCATCGCCGCCATACCCGTGGTTTATTTTATGTGTTCGCCCCTGCTTATCGCCGTAATGGCGGGCTGGATAGTTCTGCTTGTCATAACAAATTCGATAGAGCGTTCGTACAACGCGGGGCTTAAAAAGGAGCTGAGGACCCGTTTTCCTAAGACGGACTGCATCCTGTGCATAATTATTGTGGCGTTGACTGCGATATGTATAGCCGTGAGCGAGATATCTGCGGCGACGCATTCGAACAATTTTGACGGAATGTCCGGTTCGGAGATATCTTCCGCCCTGAAAAATACAAGCCTTATGGTATGGCACAGGGTAGAGAGCATACTTAAAAACATAGGCTCGTGCATGACGGGAACGCGGTGGCTTTTTCAGTCGGAGATGAGCCTGAGGGCAAGCTCTGACGACAGCGCCGTCGCCGAAGCCCCGGGCGGAGGCGGAGATTTAAGCTCTATGCTTTCGGATATGCCGTTTTCTATGATCTTTGAATCTATCATAAAGGCTGTGTGCACGGCTCTTCTTCTGGTGGTTGTTATTTTAGGCATACTCGCCCTTGTAAAACTCAAAAAGCTTGGCGTGGACGACGTTACTTTGTCGGATAAAGAACGCAAACGCCGCCTTAAAATGGAGGAGGAACGCCTCGCCAAGGAACGGGCTAAGAGAAATTACTTCAGCGTCAAAAAGTCGGACTTTTCGCAGGCCGAGCAGGATTTGCTCGCCGACCTCGCCTTTCTGTTCGACCCCGAAACGGAGGAAGACGCCTTGTCAGAAAGCTCTGAAAACGGGGCTTTGGCAGAGGACGATTCAGAACAATCCCCGACCGAAGATAAAAATACAGACCATAGTTGACCTCTTTAAATACAAAAACAGGCGGGCCGCGGGAAAAATGAACCCCCCCCCCCCCGAATAATATTATTATTAAAACCAAAAAAAGTATATAAAAAAACGAAAAA
>JAJPXK010000090.1:3019-4739 GCA_021205485.1 Clostridia bacterium
CGCTCCGTCAGACTCCCCCCCCCCCACCAAAAATAAAAAACTCCCACTTCTAACCTTCTAAAAAAACCCCCCCCCCCCCCGCCGCCCCCCCCCCCCCCCCCCCCCCGCCCCCTTTTTTTTATGTTTTATAACCGCATTATCGTTATATAACCGCGGCAATGAATTATATCGCAAACAGAGATTTATATTACAATTTTTCCGTTTATAAAGCTGTCGAAAAAGCTGTCTAAATCTACGCCCGTGTTTACAAAGCTTGAAAATAAATCTTCGGGCGAGGCGATTTTATACAGGCAGCCGCTGCAATAATTTCTCAATCCCTCAAAAAATCTGTCGTCGCCTATGGATTTTCTCAAAGTGTCGAACATAATCATCGATTTATTGTAGGCTATATTCACGTATTCGTAGTCGCTTACAAACTGCGAAAGATTCCGCGACATGGTTGTGTCGGCGTCGCCGAAAATCTGGTTGTATACGGTATAGTACGCCCTGTACGCCTCCGTCGCCGAGTTTATAAGCCCCGTAAGGGTAATTGAATATTTGTCGGAGCTTTCAAAAAACAGCGCCGAACTGTACTCGGCCAGGCCTTCGTCTTGCCAGGCGTTGTTTATCTGGTCGCTGCCGACCATGGCGTACCACCATTGGTGAGCGTTTTCGTGAACTATGGTTAAAACGGCGTCGTCGCCCGAAAGGTCGTCGTTTATCATGGTAAGGCAGGGGTATTCCATGCCGCCTATTACAAAGCCGGTCTGCGCAACGGCGAGGGTAGGGTACGCGTAATCCCCGAATTTGGAAGAAAACCACTCAAGGCTCTCCGCCGCGGCGTCAAGTTTGGCCTGCGGGTCATCGTCGTTATAGTAATAGTAGCTTACCTGCGTTTCGCCCGCCGTCTGAGAAATTACCGCAAATTTATCGGAAATAACCATGGCGAAGTCCCTCGCGTTTTGCAGCGAATAGCCGCATACCCGCCTTCCGCCGCTCGTTTTGTCGTAAGTAGGGCTGCCGCTCGCGGCGCAGGTATACCCCGAGGGCATATCTATTGTAACGTCGTAATTTGCGCAGTCCGAAAGGAAGGGGTCTCCGTCGGAATAGTATACGCATTCCACAAAATTACCCCCTGAATATGCGCAGACTATCGGGTAAAAGTTGGCTAAATTTACGCTGCTTGAGCATATCCCCGTGCGGTGTTCAACTTTTGCGAGCGTAAGGGAATAATCTATTGTAATTTTTACGGCGCCGCCTGCCTCAAGCGTATTTTCAAGCGTTACCGAAAGGATATTTTCGTCCTCGCCGCAAACGCTCCAGCTTTGGCAGCCGTCAACGGAGTTTACCGTAAAGCAGCCATAGCTGTCGCCGTCGTAGTAGGCCTTCCGGCGGTACGTTTCCGACACGGGCTTATACGCCGCCCCGTCGCGGTAGGCGTTGCCGTAAAGGTTGAATTTTATTTCGGTAAGGCCGACGCCTGTAGAGTTGTAATATTCGGTTTCGCAGACGCCGCTTAAAACGCCCTCTTCAGCGTTATATATAACGTCGATATCGTAGCTTGTTTCGGTAACTTTTTTCTCGCACGCGGCCATAGGAATGACGCTTGCGGCCGCCAGCGCGGCGGATAAAATAACAGCAATTTTTTTCATAGCATATAATATGCGGCAATATTTTCAAGTAGAATTATAAAAATAAAATTTAAATTAAATCGGGCATATGTCGGGGGGGGGTAATTATA
>JAJPXK010000090.1:4749-7275 GCA_021205485.1 Clostridia bacterium
TTATGTATGGTATGAAAATCTGCGTTGCGCGCCAAGGGGAAAAACTGCCGCCGTGCGACCTCGCCCTGTACGGCTTCGGCTTTTTAGGCGAGGTTGACTACGAAAGCGAGCTTAAGGGCCAGACCGATAAATTTGAAGAAGCCGCCCGCCTTTCCAGGGCTAACGATTGCTGCGCGGTATGCGGCTGCAAGACCTTTTCCCGCGGGGCGGTGCGTAAATCGGCCGCCGTCGCCTACAGGGGCAGGCTTTTAGGCATCTGCGATATGAAATACGTTCTGGACGGCGAAAATTATAAGAGCGGGGCGTACCTCGGCCTGTACGAGGCTGGCGGCTACAAGATAGGCGTGTGCATAGAGAACGATCTGATGTTCCCCGAGGGGGTACGGGCTTTGACTTCCTGCGGGTGCAACGTTATCGCCTGCATTACCGAAAGCGCCGCCGATTTTATACCGCCTATGCTCATACGAGCCTACGCGTACCTTTACGGGGCGCCCTTTGTTTTGTGTACGGGCAGGGCGGCCTTTTTCGCGGGGACGGACGGCGAGCTTGCAAGTTCGGTTTCGCCGCTCGCCTTTTTTGAATGCGACGTTAAAAACAGCTACCGCCTTGTAACCGAACGGGTAAGGGGCATGGCGGATACGACGAAGTGCGATTATTGAATTATGAATTATGAATGCAGAATGAAGAATTGAGAATTATGAGAAAAAGATTTGCAAGTAACGCTTTCAGGGGTTGATTTTATTTATTCTTTTTGCTATAATGTAATTTGAAAAAATATCGTATAATATCGTGTAGGGCTATAGGCCCTGATACCCGAGGGAGTAAAAAATGTTCAGCATGACCGGCTACGGCAGAGGCGAATACAAACAGGGCGGCATAGAACTTACCGTAGAAGTTAAAACGGTAAACAACCGCTACCTTGACATCGCCGTCAAATGCCCTAAAATTTTTATCGCGTATGAGGAAGTTATCCGCTCGAAAATCCGCGAAAAACTTACAAGGGGGCACGCCGACGTATTTATAAGCCTTTCCGACAGAAGGGAAAAGGCCAAAACGCTGTTTTTGGACGAATCCGCGGCCAAATCTTACGCCGACGCGGCGAAGAAATTAAGCGAGCTTTTCCCTGAAATAGAGAACGATTTTACCATAAATTCCCTTATGCGTTACCCCGACGTTTTAAAGCAGGAGGAGGCGCAGGGGGCGGACGACGAACTTTTAGCCGCCCTTGACGTCGCGTTAGGCCTCGCTCTGGACAACCTCAATTCGATGAGGGCGAAGGAGGGGGCTAAGCTTAAGGCCGATATGCTCTCGCGTATGGACGTTATAAAATCTCTTGTGGAAAAAATCGCCGAAAGGGCCCCCCTTGTCTCGGCGGACTACAGGCTGAGGCTGGAAGAAAAACTCAAAAAATACCTTGAAACGGTAAACCCCGACGAGGGTAAACTCCTCACCGAAGTGGCGCTGTTCGCAGATAAGAGCAACATAGACGAAGAACTTACAAGGCTTTACTCTCACATAGAGCAGTTCAAAGATATAGCTTGCTCGGACGCGGTAGGCAGAAAGCTTGATTTCCTTGTGCAGGAGTTCAACAGGGAAACCAATACCATCTGTTCAAAGAGCAACGACCTTGTAATTACAAAATGCGGGCTTGATTTGAAAAACGAGATAGAAAAGGTCCGCGAGCAGGTGCAGAACGTTGAGTAGCAGGAACATTCTTATCGTAATCTCGGGGCCGTCGGGCGTAGGCAAGGGCACCATTGTAAACCGCCTTAAAGAGGACGACAAAAATATTGTGATAAGCGTCTCCTGCACCACCCGTTCGCCGCGGGCGGGGGAAAAGGACGGAGTTTCTTACTTTTTCGTCAAAAAAGAACGCTTTTTGCAGATGATAGAAAAAGATGAGCTTTTAGAATATTCGGCTCATTTTGAAAATTACTACGGCACCCCCCGAAAGTTTGTAGAGGACACGTTAAAAACACGCGACGTGCTTCTGGAAATTGACGTAGATGGCGCGATAAACGTAAAAAAGGCTCATCCCGAGGCGGTGCTTATTATGCTTCTTCCGCCCGACGAAAAAGAGCTTGAACGCCGTTTAAGGGGCAGGGGCACCGAAACCGAAGAAGAAATTTCCCGCAGGGTTAGCCGTATGAAGTACGAGATATCCCTCGCGGGCGAGTACGACTATACCGTCGTCAACGACGATCTTGAGGCGGCGGTAAAAGCAGTAAAAGACATTATCCGCAAGGAAAAGGAGATTATAAAATGATAAATAAACCTACAGTAGACGAGATGCTTAACAAACTTTCTGAAGACGGTCATACGGCTTCCCGTTACGAGCTTTGCGTAGTGGCGTCTAAACGGGCGCGCCAGATAATAGAGCAGAACAGCGGCAAAGACGTTCCCGCGAGCATAAAAGAACTTTCCGTCGCCGGCGAAGAGATCGCTAGCGGCAAGGTTACAAGCGCAAGGGACTAAAAAAGGGCATATTTTAATGCGGACGATAAGGGGCAAAAGGACAGTTAACGC
>JAJPXK010000090.1:7285-20919 GCA_021205485.1 Clostridia bacterium
TTATTATTTAAAAAAATAAGGTAAAGATGTACGCCAGGGTAATAGTTGACATAGCTCACGGCAGCGTGGACAAAATATTTGAATATTCCTGCGAAGACAGCGTAAAAGCGGGCTGCAGGGTAAAGGTTCCCTTCGGCGGCAGGGTTATAGACGGCTTTGTGATGGAGGTAAGCGATAAAAGCGAGTATCCTCCCTCAAAAATAAAGCCGGTATCCGCCGTTTACGACGAACCTCCCGCCCTCGTTCCCGAATGCTTTTCGCTTATGCAGTCTATGGCCAAACGTTACCGCGTGCCTAAGGCCGTAGTTTTGCGGCTGTTTATTCCGTCTGAAATGAGGCTCGGAAAGGTCCGCGAAATTTACAAAAAACGGGTAAAATTTATATCGGACATCCCCCTTTCAAAGTCGGCCGCAAAGCAAAAGCAGTTTCTTGAGTTTTTGCAGGCCGAAAAAGACGTTGATTACACTATATCCTGCGACCAATTCGGCAGGGGAGCCGTCAACTCGGTGATAGAAAAGGGCGGCGGCGAGCTGTACAGGGTAAGGGTAAACCGTTCGCCTTTAGGCGGAGAAGAAGAAAGGGAGCAGGGTAAAACGCTTACTCCTGCGCAGGTTGACGCATTAAACAGCATAAAAAGTTCAGTGCAGACAGTGCAGCTTATACACGGCGTGACGGGAAGCGGCAAGACGGAAATTTATTTAAACGCCATAGCGGCCGCCGTAAAGCAGGGCAAAACAGCCATTTTTCTGGTGCCCGAAATATCTCTTACGCCGCAGATGCTCTCTCAGCTAAGGCGTCGTTTCGGCGGCGGGGCGGCAATACTGCACAGCGGACTTTCGGCGGGCGAACGCTTTGACGAATGGTGGCGTTTAAGGACGGGCGAGGCCAGGATAGCCATAGGCGCGAGGAGCGCCATCTTCGCCCCCTTGGAAAATTTAGGCGTCATAATTATAGACGAAGAACACGACTCATCCTATTTTTCAGAAAGTTCGCCGAGATATTCCACCCTGGATATAGCAAAAATGAGGGCGGAATATAACGGATGCAAGCTTATTTTAGGCAGCGCCACGCCGTCGGTAGAAAGCTACGCCCTCGCTAAAAAAGGGGAGTATAACTTGATCACTCTCACCGAACGCATAAACGGCAGGCCTATGCCCGAAATTGAAATAGCCGATATGCGTAAAGAGGTTAAAAGGGGCAACAACTCGGCCTTTTCGCAGGCTTTAAGGGACGAGCTTAAAGATACGCTTGACGGCGGCAGGCAGGCCATAATATTCTTGAACCGCAGGGGGTATTCGCATACCGTAATATGCCAGGAATGCGGGTATGTGGCTACCTGCGAACACTGCGACGTCTCCCTCGCCTACCACAGCGAAGAAAACTGCTTAAAGTGCCACTATTGCGGAACCAAATACCGTATGCCTAAAGCTTGCCCCGAATGCGGGGGCCTCCACTTAAGGTACGGCGGCACGGGCACGCAAAAGGTTGTCGCCGATTTAAAGTCGGCCTTCCCTCAGGCGAGAATATTGAGGATGGATAACGACACCACTTCCGGGAAAGAGGGGCACTACAAGATTTTAAAGAGCTTCGGCGACCATAAGGCGGATATTCTTGTAGGCACGCAGATGATAGCCAAAGGGCACGACTTCCCTTCGGTCACCCTGGTAGGCATACTCGACGCCGATATGAGCCTGCATTTTTCCGACTACAGGGCGGGCGAACGCACCTTCCAGCTAATTACGCAGGTAAGCGGCCGAAGCGGCAGGGCGGGCGAAGCCGGCAGAGTGGTTCTGCAGACTTCCTGCCCCGAAAATTATATACTGCGTTACGCCGTAAACTACGACTATGAGGGGTTTTTCAACAACGAGATTGCTTTGCGGGAAACCACTCAATTTCCCCCGTTTTCGCTTATTGTAAGGGTGATGGTCACGGCGGAAGAGGACAGGTTCGCCCTGGAAGCTTTAAAAAAAGTGTGGTTTGATATAGACGGGCTGAGGCAAAACCGCCCCGAAAAGTTTATATTTTTGAATAAAATGCATTCGCCTATAAAAAAGATACAGGGAAAGGTGAGGTATCAGGTTCTTATGCGGCTTACCGACGACGGCTTGCTTGAAGAAATTTACGATATTTCGGTAAAACATTCCTCTGACAACGCCCTGGTTTACGTAGAGGAAAACCCCGCAAACCTGTCATAGACATAGTATATAAAAGACAAAATATCGGCGATTGCCCCGCATATATGCGGCAACTATTTACAAAGGGAGAAAATATGGCTGACAATTTACAAGGCAGACAAAGCGAGGGATACGCGTTTATAAGCTACAGCTCTAAAAACGCCGCCGAAGCCGATTCGGTGCGGGTAATGTTCAAAAAGAACGGCATAAAGATGTGGATGGCCCCTTACGATATCCCCGCGGGCGGCAAGTACGCCGGCGAGATTACAAGGGCTTTAAAAAATTGCTCGTGCCTTGTACTTTTGCTTACCGACGCCGCTCAGCAGTCTGAATGGGTAGACAAAGAGGTTGAAAGGGCCATAGGCTACAAAAAGACCATTATTCCCGTACAGCTTGAAGATTTAACGTTAAACGACAGTTTTGAGTATTATTTAGGCAACTGCCAGATAATCCCCGTAAAAACCGTCAACGAAAATTCTGCGGAAATCCAAAAAGTTATAAGGGCGGTAAAGACCTTTGTGGATAAAGAGGAAGGCGAAAAGCCCGAAGAAGTTAAAAGCGGCGTTAAAGACCCTGTCGCCATTCTTATTGAAGGAGCGAAGAAATCTTACGGCGATGAGGATTATATTACCGCGGAAGAGCTGTTAAGGCAGGCGTTAAGGCTGGATAACTATAATAAAGAGGCCTATAGCTTGCTGCAGATAGTCTTGTCAAAGAGGATGCGGTTTTAAAAAGACGCAACTATTTTTTAATTTAAGGTTATCCGTAAAAGCTGCGGAAAAAAGTATAAATACATTAATAAGGAGAGAATTTTATGGCGCAAAGATATGTTGTACAAGTAGGCGACCCTGTGCTTCGCAAGGTCTGCACCCCCGTTAAAAATTTTGACAAAAAGCTTGCCGACCTTTTGGACGACATGCGTGAAACGGTAGAGGCGGAGGAAGGCGCGGGCCTCGCCGCCCCTCAGGTAGGGCTTGACATACGCGTTGCGGTAATAAACGTAGATGAGGGTTTTTACGAGCTTGTAAACCCCGTTATTGTCTACCAGAAGGGCGAACAGAACGGCCCCGAGGGGTGCCTTTCGGTAAAGGGCAAGCAGGGCGACGTTGCAAGGCCCTACAAGGTAAAGGTTGAGTACCGCGACCGTTTAGGCAGAAAGCATAAACTTACCGCGGAGGGGTTTTTCGCCCGCGCGATATGCCACGAACTTGACCATTTGGACGGGATTTTATATATCGACAAGGCCACTAACGTTAAAGACGTTAAAAATTCGGAGGAAAAGTGAAAATAGTTTTTGCGGGCACGCCTGAATTTGCGGTAAAACCACTGCGGGCCCTTATAGACGGCGGCTATGACGTAGTAGCCGCGATTACTCAGACGGACAAGCCGACGGGCCGAAAGGCTACCCTTACTCCATCGCCCGTGGCCAGATGCGCTGAAGAAGCGGGCGTTCCCGTCTTTAAATTTGAGAAAATCAGAAACTGTGTAGAGGATGTAAAAAATATCGGGGCTGACGTTATGATAACCTGCGCCTACGGGCAGATACTCTCGCAGCAGATACTCGATATATTCCCCCTCGGGGTGTGGAACGCTCACGCCTCGCTTTTGCCCGAATTCAGGGGCGCGAGCCCTATTCAATCGGCCATACTCGCTGGCAAACGGCAGACGGGCGTCACCATTATGAAAACTGAGCTCGCGATGGACAGCGGGGATATGCTCCTCGTTAAAAAATGCGATATAGCGGAGGGGGAGACGTACGGCGAGCTTTCCGAAAAACTGTCTTCGCTCGCCGCTGAGGCAGTATCGGAGGCCGCCGCCCTTATAGAAAAGGGAGATACGGCCACTATTTTGCAGGACGACAGCGCCGCGACTTACTGCAAAAAGATATCCAAGGCCGACGGCAAAGTAAATTTTGAAAAGACGGCGGGGGAGGTTGCCCGCCTTATAAACGCGATGGACCCTTCGCCCGCGGCGTACTGTAATTTCAACGGCTCAATAGTCAACCTTTTCAAGGCATCGCCCTGCGAATATGGCCAAAATAACGCCGTATTCGGGCAGGTTGTTTCAGTTGCTAAAAATGGCATTGTTATAAAGTGCAAAGACGGGTGCGTAAACGTCGCCGAAGCTCAGTTTGCGGGCGGCAAAAGGCTTAAGGCGGCCGATATTTTAAACGGCAGAAAGCTTTCCGCGGGTGACCGCCTTGACTAATCCGCTCGCCGACCCCTACCTTGCGCTGAGCAAGGTTTATTCCGAGGGAACTTATTTAAAACAGGCGCTCGCCTCAACGCCCGTGGAGCCTGCGAACAGGGCCCGTACCTCGCGGATATGCTACGGCGTGCTTGAAAAGGATATATATCTTTCTAAAATAATCGCCGCAAACACCGAAAAACAGCCTAAAAGCTCTGTACGCCTCATTTTAAAAATCGCCCTGTATATGCTCGAATTTATGCAAAAGCATGACTATATGGTGATTGACTGCGCCGTTGAGCTCGCCAAAAAGGCGGGAAAAGGCGGAGCCGCGGGGTTTATAAACGCCTTTTTAAGGAGTTATAAACTGCCAGAAACCCCTTCGGGGGCGGACGAAAGGCTGAGCTTTGAGTGCAGCGTTCCGCTGTGGCTTGCAAAAAAGGTGCGAAGAAGCTATAAATCGCAGGCCAAAGACATACTTTCCGCCCCGTCGCAGGGCGTGTGCGTGCGTTTTGAACGGGGAGAGGAAAAATATCTGTCCGCAGAACATACAGATACGCCGTTTGACGGTGTGTATATATTCAGAAACTTTACTCGGGACGAGGGGTACGATCTTGGCGATTATACCTTCCAGTCGGTCGGCTCCGTCGCCATTTGTTCGGCAATATCCCCGTGCGAACGCCTTTTAGACGCCTGCGCCGCCCCCGGCGGCAAGAGCGCGCTTTTAGCTAAAAAGTGCAAAAATATCGTCGCTTGCGAAATTCACCCTCACAGGGTCGGGCTTATTACATCTTACGCGGGACGGATGAGCGTGAAAAATATTCAGGCGGTATGCGCCGATAGTTCGGTGCTTAACCCTGAGTATGAAAAAGCTTTCGACGCTGTTTTGTGCGACGCTCCCTGCTCGGGCAGCGGGGTTATAAACGAAAATCCCGATATAAAGCTGTTCCGCAAAGAGGAAGACATAGCGTCTTTAAATAAAATTCAGCTTGCCATTATAGAAAATTGCTGCAAATACGTAAAAGAGGGCGGAAAATTATATTATTCCACCTGTTCGGTTTTGCCCGAAGAAAACGACAGCGTTATCTATAATTTTTTGCAGTCGAGCCCCGAATATGCCCCGATTACCCTATCAAGTCCCCTTAAAAATATGCAAACTAAGTACGGCCTGCAGTTTTTGCCTCACATATCCCTCGGCGCCGGGTTTTATATCGCCGCATTGGAGAGGAAATAACAGGGGAGCCTTTACATCGTATACCGAATTTAAAATGAAAAAAATAATACAGGATTTAACTTTTGAACAACTTAACGACGCAGTATTGTCTTACGGGGAAAAGCCGTTCCGCGCGAAGCAGCTCTATACGGGCATAATGCAGGGCAAGAGCCTTTCTCAGATTTCCGTACTGCCTAAGGCGTTTATACAAAAACTTACAGAAACTTACGAGGATTCCCCGATAGAGGTCATAAAGACCCTTGTATCTTCAGACGGTACCGAAAAATACCTCTTCCGCCTTGCCGACGGCAACGTGATAGAGGGGGTATTTATGCAATATTCCTATGGCAATACGCAGTGCGTGTCTACTCAGGTAGGCTGCAGAATGGGCTGTAAATTCTGCGCCAGCACGCTTGGCGGCAAGATACGCGATTTAAGTTCGGGCGAGATTTTATCGCAGGTTTTAAAGGTCAACGCGATGCACGGCGGCAACGACGGCAAAAGGGCTGTTACCAACGTCGTATTGATGGGCAGCGGGGAGCCTTTGGATAACTACAATAACGTAGTGCAGTTTATCCGCAACCTTTCTGCCGAAGGGGGCATAAATATATCCCCGAGGAACGTAAGCCTGTCTACTTGCGGCCTTGTGCCCGAGATGTATAAGCTCGCCGAGGAGGGGTTGCCCGTAAACCTCACCGTCTCCCTTCACAATGTGACAGATTCGGAAAGGGCCCGCACTATGCCTATAGCGAACAGGTACAAGATCGCTCAGATTCTTGATGCGTGTACCAATTATTTTGACAAGACGGGCAGGCGGTATATATTTGAATATTCCCTTATAGAGGGCGAAAATTCCGATGATAAGCATGCGTACGCCCTCTGCAAACTGCTTGCGGGCAGGCCGTGCCACGTAAATCTTATCAGGCTCAACGATGTAAAGGAACGCAAGCTTGCCGCCGCATCAGAAAAATCCGCTCAGAACTTTTTGCATATACTGCAAAACGGCGGAATATCGGCTACTCTCCGCCGCAGAATGGGCGCCGATATAGGCGGAGCCTGCGGACAACTGCGGGCGGGGTACTTAGGGAATTAAGAATTAAGAATTAAGAATTTAGAATTTATATTTATAAAAATAACCCCTTTGGCAGGAGGCGCCAAAGGGGTTATTTGGTGGAGTTTTGCTCAAAAAGCAATAGTGTATGTTGGTTTATGGTTATCATTTAACTGTCGCCCTCACGCAGGATGGCGGTAGAGCTTTTGGCGTTCTTCAACTTTCTGTCATTCTGAGTGAAGCGTAAGCGTAATCGAAGAATCTCATTCCTGACCTCTTTACCATAGAATTCAGGTCGCGGGTACCCGCGGGATCCTTCGGCTGCGTGCTTCGCACTCCGCTCAGGATGACAGGGGCGATGTCCTTCACGCAGGATGACAGGGGCGATGTCCTTCACGCAGGCGGTCAAGCTGGTTTTACACGTACCAGTATACGCCGTTGGAGTCGAAGGAAGATACGCTGCTGGATGAAGCCGACGAGAGCGATACGCTTTTATCGCCTAAAAATATTACGTGCGCCCTTGATATGCTTACGGGCAGTTTTACCGTTACATAGTTTGTCACGGTTAAATAGTTGCCGCTTGTTATAGTCTGGTTGGTTTTGCTTACGCCGTAAGAGGAGAAGTTAGAACAAGCCGTGGCTTCGTTTGTCATTCCGCCCGCGTCTATGCCTAAGATGTAGCCGCCCGTGTATTTGTAGCCGTTTTCTGTATCCAAGCTGGAATCTGACGCCCCCGTAGAGATAATAACCGAATATCCGCCCGATATAAGCATGCCGTTGTAAGAAGATGTAGAGTTGGAGTCCACTCCGTCGCCGCCCGCGTATACGTACAGGTAGCCGCCCGATATTATTATACTCTGCCCCGACGTGCCCGTGCCGTTTACGCCGTCGTCAGAGGATAATACCGCGGTCGTTCCGCCTGAAAGAGTTACAACCGAACCCTCTATCCCTTCGTAGCTGTTGCCGATTGAAACGGTTCCGCCGGAAATGGTTGTCGTTCCGTCGCCGTGTATGCCGTCGTCGTTGCTGTAAAGCGAGAGCGTGCCGCCCGAAATTGTAACGTTGCCTAAGGGCGAATCGCCGTTTTCTAACGCGTTGTCGCAGTTTGCGTGTATGCTGTCGTCGTAAGAGCTTATCTGTATATCGCCCGAAGATATTGTTATCTCGTTATCGGCCTTTACGCCCTTTGTAGAGTAGTCGCCCTTGTCGGTATTGCCTTCTTCTGTCATGCCGCCAAAGCCGCCTGCGCCCGAAGACGTTGAAGTGGTGTAATTGGTCCAACTGAAGGTGTACTTGCTGCTGCTCTTTGTAATGGATACGGTGTCGTAATTGTCGTTTACCGTAAGCGAGCCGCTTGTAGCGGTGTAGCTTGAAGACTGCCCCTGCGACTGCGAAGACGAGTACATATACACCTGCATCTTTGTGTAGCCGCTCGGCTTGGTAATTTCGTAGAAGTAGTATGTCGTGGTTTTGTTGCCGCCGGGCATCATCATGCCGCCCTGATTGGAAGAGGTCGTTACCGTCTCGTAGCTTGAAGAATTGTACCAGGCCTCGTTGCCGTCGCCGTCGGTATAGCATATAGAATAGCTGTAAGCGTTTGAGGTGTACCTTATATAATATACGTCATCTGACGTGGCCGTAACTTCTTCGGAATATTCCGAATATTTGTCGGTGAAAATCTGTATTACGGGCTCGGAGTTGTCGCTGTTTATATCCACGTCGTAAGAGGCGTCAATTCCGTCGCAGGCGGCGTAAATTAATACCGTTCCGCCCGAAATTGTCACCGTTCCCCGCTGGTTGCCCTTGGAGGATATGTCGCTGTTTGTGGTTTTGATGCCGTCGCCCGTCCTCGCGATAAGCGTAAGCGAGCCAGACTTTATGGTGACGCTGTCGTTGCCCTTTAAGGCGTTGTCTTCGCATTCCACCTGCAAAGTTACGTTTTTAACGCTTAAATCGTCCTTGGTGTGTATGCCGTTGTTTGCTGTGGATTTTACGTAGAGCTCGCCTTTGCCCTGCACGTCTGTATCGCAGAGGGAGTACACGCTTGAAGATATATCGTCGTCTTCAGTCACTTCGTCGCGTAAGTCGTAAATGTAGTTTTCAGTGCCGTTTTTGGCCGATAGCGTAAACTTGTCGCCGCTTGAGATATACAGGGGGCATTCAGAGTAAGAGGTAAGGCTGAAATTTGTCATTTCAAGCTCAAATTGGTAGTCGTCGCCCGCGTCAACCACTATATTGCCGTAAAATTCGCCGTTTATCGAGTATACGCTGTCTGCCGCGATGCCGCTGAATGTAAGCGTCGCCCCGTCGTCAGACAGTGTGTAGCAATCCGCCGTGCCCTCTGAGCAGGTTACGGTAAAGCTTACGGTGGAAGTCTCGCCCGAGCTGTCATCTACGTCAAAGGTGTACGTGCCGTCGCTCGATTCAACAAGAGTGGTTTCGTATACGCTGCTGTCTACCTCTATTTCCGAGACGCTGTTTTCGTCCGAAGGCCGTTCGGAAGATATGGCGGAGCTTGACGACGAATCGGAAAAGGATAAGCTGCACCCCGCAAAGGCTAATAAAGTTGTTACGCAAGTGAGTACCGCTATATGCGGCAATATTTTTTTACAGTTCATTTGTCGCCGTGTCCTGCCTGCAGATGCTTACTTCAAGGTTGCCGTTGCGGCAGCGGAGTTCGTCTATAAACGCCTTTTCCTCTGCAGGATCTTTCATTTTTATGTCGTAGGTGAGCTTGTAAAGGCTCCCCATGTTGGTTGTCTTTATAGATACGTTTTCGCAGTAGTCGGTGTATCTTTCAAATAAATCGTCGTAAATTTCGGTATAGTTTAAATCTTCGGGAACGGTAATCCTCAGCGTTCTGTAGGGCGAGGGCTTGCCGAATTTTTTTGTAAGGCCTAATATCTGGCAAATAACCATTACCAGACCTATAACTAAAGTGAACAGTACGGCGTAGCCTATATAGCCCGTGCCGGTGACTATGCCCGCGACCATCGCAAGGAAAATCGTGGCGATGTCTTTGGCGTTTCCCGGAACCGAACGGAACCGGACAAGGCTGAAGGCGCCCGCTACGGCGATGCCCGCCCCGATGTTGCCGTTTACCATAATAATAACTACCGATACTATGGCGGGCAGAAGGGTAAGGGTTATAAGAAAGCTCTTTGTGTACTTGCTTTTAAAGGCGTATACAAGGGCTATTATAAGGCCGAGTATAATTCCAGCGCCGAGGCAGGCGAGAAATTGCCATACCGAGATCGAGGCGCCGTCGAATATGCAGCCGAAAATTGTGTCAAGCATAAATTATTTCTCCTTTTGATGCAGGGCAAATTACTTTTCCTTTCGCTATATCCGCTTCAAATTCAGGTTTGTATTCGCCTGACAGGGCGAGGTATGCGTTGCCGTATTTGGAAAAGTGAGTGCTATAAAGCTTGCATTTTGTAAGTATTTCGGTAAACCATAGAGGGAAGGCCGCGGGCGTTTTAAGCTCCATAAGGGTGTAGCCCTCGGGCAGAATGGCTTTTCCGTATACGCCGCCCGAAAGCGACAGATCTTCCGCACGCCATAATATGTTTTTGTCAAACGTTATGCGGAAATCCCTCTCTCTTACGCCTACAAAGGCCTCTCTGTCGTAAGATATCTGCACGGCGGGGGAAAGGGAGCCGTAATAGTTTAAAGCGTAGTTTATTTCCCTCGCTATCTGGCTGCCAAATGGCGGGTTTTTGTCGCATATCCAGCGGGAGGCTATGTCGTCGGTGGTTTTTATGCGGCGTTTGTATGTAACAGATTTGTACTTCTTTTTTAATTCCACAAACACCTCGCCGTCTTTTTTCGGGGAGCCGTAAGCCCGTACGCGCAACTTTTCTTTATATACGGGTTTTTCAAGCGAACGGCGGATAAGGCGGAAGTCGGGCGTGTCGTAATAGATGTTTCTTACAGATGTCACGCCGAACTGGTCGTGCACGGCGTTTTCGGCCAAAGCCCTGTCTATTTCCTCGCGCTGGCTGTCTGTTATAAGGTATTTTATTTCGTATCGTTTGAATACGTCGCGGTAATTCATAACGGTTACCCCTTACTTTTTTGTTGTACACAGTATATCAGCTTAAGCTTAAACAAAAATAAAATTCACAGTGCAAACTGAATATTTTTATTACAAAATTTTTACAACTGCGTAAACCCGTTAATTGCGGCATATTACGGGGGTAATCAGCGATTTTGCCCTTTTTGAGCCTTAAAATAAACCTTAAAAATAAAATTCAGCGAAAGATAACTTCCTCCGCTTAAAATTTAAAATTATTTTTTAACAAATGCCGCCTGTATATTTGTATGTTTTAATTACTGAATAAATCCTTGTATTTTTTTACAATCAATTTATCATCCAAAGTACCGGTAAGCACCTTAAAATCTTCCTGCCTTATTTCTGTCGCCACGGCTAAATCTTTACCGGTAAAAGGGTCATAAAAGTCAGCAAGTATACTGCCCCGTTTTACTAAAAGATTTTCAATAACAATGCCAACATATCCCGTATGTATGCCAATGTCTGCATAATTTTCATTCAAAATGCAGATTGCTTCCTCGATTAGAGGGTCTTGTATATATTCGTCCATTTTATTTTGCCTCATCAAATATATATTCTGTAAATTTTCTTATATCGCATGATGCAAACGCCGTAACATTTGGTATTGGCTGCGGTATTTTATTAAGAACGCATTGGCAGCGCGGGTGCTGCGGATATGCGGGCATATTTTTGACGTAAAAATAACAACCGTCAAATTTGTCGCAGTCGTCTTGCCAGTCATTTGACTGTGCTATCCATTGTACCCAGTCAGTTTTGTTTAAACTCAGAAAATACTTAAGTAATTTTTCCTGAATTTCGTTTAAGACACTCATATTATAACATATTCCCCCTTAGTAAAGCAAACGGACGTACTTAAAAAGTGCGTCCGTTTATCTTTTCTGATTACATTATAACATAGAAATTCTGAATCTGAGCATAATTTTTACAAATATTTTTACAGTGTGGCGGTTATGGTAAGCGATTTGCCGTCTTCGCTGCGGGCGACGATTTTTCCACCGTGGTTTTCCACTACCGCGAAGGCTATAGACAGCCCTATGCCGTGCCCGCCCGTTTCGCTGTTGTGCGACTTGTCAGAGCGGTAGAACCTTTCAAAAAGTTCGTCGTGTTTGCCCTCTTTTATGCTTGCGACGGTGTTTTTTACGGTAATTTCTTTGCCCTTGTTTGTAGCGCGCAAGGTAAGATAAATTTCTCCGTTTTCAGAGGAATATTTTACTGCGTTGTCTAAAAGCACGGATACGAGCTTTCTTATCTCGGCCTCGTTGCCGTTGTAGGTTATGCCGCCCGCGATGTTTAAATCGAGCTTTTTGCCCCTTGTGGCGGCCAGCGTTTTAAAGGGCTGCGCGACCTCTTCCACGGCGACGGAAAGGGAAAAGTCTATCTTCTGTATTTTGCCTGCGTTTTCGTCTATACGCGATAAAAATACAAGATTTTCAGTCATGGCGGTCAGCCTTTTTACCTGTTTTCTTATGCTCTCAGTCCATTCGTTTTCACCCTCGGTCATTTCAAGCACTTCGGTGTTGGCGTCTATGATGGTCAGGGGGGTCTTTATCTCGTGGCTGGCGTCGGTTATAAACCTCTTTTGTTTTTCGTAGCTTTCGGCCATAGGCTTTACGGCTATTTTAGAGAGGAGGAATACCAATAAAAAGATAAGCATAAGCCCCGCTATGCTTATAAGTATGCTCAGCCATAAAAATGAATAGAAGGAGTCAAGCTCGTCTGTGCAGTCTAAAAAGACGTACATCCGCGCGGGCACCGTCACATTCAGCGAGGAGAAAGTTACGTTTACTTTGCCCGCCTTGTAGCGGTAATTGCCGTAATAGCCCGCTGTCTTGCCCTTTTCAAACAGCTCCAAAGCGTAATTTTCTGCTTCTTCCGCCGTAACGGTGACAATGAAAGCCGTCTTGGTAAGCGAGGAGACTACCTCGCCGTCATCGGTAATTACCACCGAAAAGAAACGTGTGCTGTATAAAGCTTCGTCGTGCTTGAAAAACTCGCCCGAAGCCGGCAGTTCGCCCTTGTTTTGTATTATAACCTCTATAGTGTCGTCGGCGTCGCTCGTCGTGTTCGCATAGCCCGCGACGTTGATAAGCGCTATAATTACCGTAAGCACCAAAAGGACGGAGCTCATGGCGATTATTATAAATTTTCTTCTCAGTCTTTTAATCATTTTTAAGTTCCAGGAAGTATCCTAAATTCCGCGACGCCTTTATAACGCAGGTTGCCTCCATCGCGGTGAGTTTTTTTCTTAAATAAGAGATATATACCCATACAACGTTCTGCTCGGCGTCGCTTTCGTAGCCCCATATTTTATCCATAAACTTTTCGGTAGGTATAACGCGGCCGGGGTTTGCCATAAGCATCTCAAGCATCTGGTATTCCTTGTTGGCGAGCTTGAACTTTGTCTTGTCGGAATATACCACGCAGGTAGAACGGTTAAGGTGTATGTTGCCGAATGTAAGCTCGTTGTCAGAGGCCACGGTGCTCGTCCTGGTCATGGCCCTTATGCGGGCTAAAAGTTCCTTTGTGGCGAAGGGCTTTGTAAGGTAGTCGTTGGCCCCGCAGTCCAGACCATTTACCCTGTCGTCAATTTCTGACTTGGCGGTAAGGAGGATTACGGGCACGGTAATACCCTTGGCCCTCGCCGTTTTAAGCACGGTGATCCCGTCCATTATCGGCATCATTATATCGAGTATTACGCCGTCGTAAAGGCCCGTTTCGATATATTCCAGGGCGTCGCGCCCGTTATATACGGCGTCTACCGAGTAATTGTTGTGTTTTAAAATGGCGACAAGCGCCTTGGATAATTCTTTTTCGTCTTCAGCCAAAAGCAATCTCATATTAAGTTCCCTCTGTGTGTATTTTTAATAAATATACGACGCGGGCTTTAAGCCAAGCTTAAATTTATGCAAAAAAGCTCTTTTTTATTTTAACATA
>JAJPXK010000001.1 GCA_021205485.1 Clostridia bacterium
TTGAAGTCAATTTCTGTGCCAGTTTCTTCCATAATCTTCTTTATAACGCTGCCCTGCTTGCCGATAACTTCGCCGATCTTGTCGGGAGCGATTTCAAAGCTTATAATCTTAGGAGCGTACTTAGAGAGGTTAGGCTCTACAGCGGGAACGCATTCAAGCATCTTGGAAAGAATGTATTGCCTGCCCTCATTAGCCTGATTTATGGCGGTGTGCATGATCTCTTCGGAAATGCCTTTAATCTTTATATCCATCTGGATGGCTGTAATGCCGTTTACGGTGCCCGCCACCTTGAAGTCCATATCGCCGAGGAAGTCTTCAAGGCCCTGGATATCGGTCATCACCTTAAATTCGCCAGTCTCCTGGTTTTTGATAAGGCCCATGGCCACGCCCGCGACGGGGTTCTTTATAGGAACGCCGGCCGCCATAAGCGCCATTGTGGAGCCGCATACGGAAGCCATAGAGGACGAACCGTTAGAGGACATTATATCGTTTACCACCCTTATAGCGTAGGGGAATTCCTCTTCGGAGGGAAGCACGGGGATTAAAGCCCTTTCAGCGAGGGCGCCGTGGCCTATCTCCCTTCTGCCGGGGCTGCGAAGCGCCTTAGCCTCGCCCGTGCAGTAGCCGGGGAAGTTGTACTGGTGCATATAACGTTTATACGTCTCGTCGTCCAGGCCTTCAAGCTTCTGAGCCTCTGAAAGCATTGCGAGGGTACAGGTTGTAAGGGTCTGCGTCTGCCCGCGGGTGAACACTGCCGAGCCGTGAGCGCGGGGAAGAACGTCGCGTTCGCACCATATAGGGCGGACGTCTTTAAGGCCCCTGCCGTCGGGGCGGATGCCCTTATCGAATATCTTGGCGCGTACCTTTTCTTTAGTAAGGTAGTATAAGCTGTCTTTAATTTCGCGGGTCTGCGTAGGATAGATATCGGCGAAGTGTTCCAAAACTTCTGCCTCTGCCTTGGCCTGCCTTGCCTCCCTCTCCTGCCTGTCGAAGGTGTCTATGGCCCAGTCTATCTTTTCTGAAGCGTAGGCCTTTACTTCGGCGTCAAGGTCTTCGGGGATATGGTAAAGCTCCATTTCCTTTTTAGGCTTGCCTACAGCGGGAACTATCTCGTTTTCAATAAATTCACAGATCTTTTTGATCTCTTCCTGGCCGAACATAATTGCGCCGACCATTTCTTCGTTGGTAACCTCGTCGGCGCCAGCCTCTATCATAAGGATGGCGGCTTTGGTGCCCGCTAAGTTGAGGTGGATGGTACTCGCCTTGCGCTGAGCGGCGTCGGGGTTAATTACGTACTTGCCGTTTACCATGCCGACAACTACCGAGCCTGTAGGGCCCGCCCAGGGTATATCTGAAATGGCGAGGGCGACGGATGAACCTATCATAGCCAAAGGTTCGGGCGAGATATCAGGTTCAACCGAAACAGCCTGAGCTATTACAGTTACGTCGTTGTAAAGGCCCTTAGGGAAAAGGGGACGAAGGGGCCTGTCTATAAGCCTTGCGGTAAGTATCGCCTTATCGCTCGCCTTGCCTTCGCGTTTTTTGAATCCCCCGGGGATTTTGCCGACTGAATACATCTTCTCTTCATAGTCTACCTGAAGGGGGAAGAAGTCCATGCCTTCGCGGGGCGACGGCGACATACATACGGTAACCATTACGCAAGTTTCGCCGCAGCGTACAACGCAGGCGCCGTTGGCTTGCTCTGCGTACTTGCCCGTTTCGATAACGACCTGCCTTCCGCCTACCGTCATAGAAAATTGTTTAAAGTTCATTTTTTACATTTCTCCTTGTTCTGTTCTTGCGTCTACGGCGCCCGCCGCAGACAAATTTATGAAAAAAAGGGCGACAAAAAACCGCCCTCTTTATCTTACTTTCTTAAATTTAAAGCTGCGATAATAGCACGATACCTTTCTATATCCTTGGATTTAAGGTAGTCGAGAAGACCGCGGCGACGGCCAACCATCTTTAAAAGGCCCCTGCGGGAATGGTTGTCGTGAATGTGCGTTTTAAGGTGTTCGTTCAAGTGATTGATCCTTTCGGTTAAAAGGGCAATCTGAACTTCGGGCGAACCTGTGTCGCCTTCCTTAGTGGCAAATTTTGCGATAATTTCTGACTTTTCCATTTTATTATCCTCCTGTATGGAAATTAATATGCGGAGAACAAAGCGGAGCGTGGAGTATTCGCATCCCCTTGAACCCGTAACAAAAAATATTTTACCATAGTATTAACTAAATAGCAACTTATTTTAAGCAAGTTTTTACAGATTTGTTTTTAGTTATCAAAACCCTTCAATCAGCTACACTGCCAGCTTCCCTGATAGAGACGCCGAAATAGCTTGCCTGGCCGCAATAAAAATATGCTTCAGAAAAAAAGAATGCTGCGTTTTGATATGATTTCGTCCGCTTTGGAAAGGTAAGTTTTGATATCCTTTGGCGATGCGTACCGCTCTATGCGTTCGCCGCCTGAAAATACCCTCTTGGATATGGCGTTAGCCCCCGCCGCTATGTTAGAGCAAATCTCTTCCATAACGTCTATATTGTACACGCAGGCCTTTGAAGGTTTAGACCAGCCGACGTTTTCGTTGCCGCCCGCCTGATACTTTTGCCTGTACAGGTAGTAGGGCGCGTAGCCGCTCTCCGTCAGAATATCCCGCGACAGAGCTACCATATCGCCTATCCCCTTTACGTTTAAACGGGAGACGTTTTCTTTGAGTCTGGCCCCCGCTTTAAGCGACAATGTATGCACGGTGATATTCGCGGGGGAAAGGTCGGCCGCCTGCCTTACCGAAGATGCAAAGTCTTCCGCAGTTTCGTCCGCAAGCCCCGCTATAAGGTCTAAATTTATGTCAAAACCGTACTTTGCGGCCATTTCGTAGGCCGAATAGGTCTGTTTTGTAGTGTGTTTTCTGCCTATTTTTTCAAGAGTCGCGTCGCTGAATGACTGAGGGTTTACACATATACGGTTTACGCCGCAGTCTTTGCTTAATTTCAGTTTGTCTTCCGAAAAAACATCAGGCCTGCCCGCCTCTACGGTGAACTCGCAATTTACGTCAAAAACATCGTTAATCGCGGCATATATACGTTCCAATTTATCGCAGTCAAGCACAAAAGGCGTGCCTCCGCCTATGTAAATTGAGTTAAGTTTTGTAACTATAGGCTTCAGCGAGTAAATTTCTTTGATTAACGTGTCTACGTAGGCGTCCACATACTGCCTTGTAGCCGCAATAGGGGCGGTGATAAACGAGCAATACTCGCATTTTGTAGGGCAAAACGGCAGACTTATAAATAAATCTTCGCCGTTCGCCTTGTTTTTTAAATATATCTCCTTTTGCTCGTCTAAAATGCGTTGGATAAGGGATATGTTAGGGTCAATTACCTGAAATTTTTTAAAGAGGGGAACAAAATCCCTTCCCGCGTTTACTTCGGAATAGGCGAGTTTTGTAGGCCTTATGCCTGTTAAGGCTCCCCAGGGGAAGCTTACGCCCTTCTCCTTTGAAAGGACATTGTAAAAGGCAAGCTTCGCGAACCTTTTAGCGTAGCGTTTAAACTCCGTATCGCCGCTGCAAACGCAGGGCTCTTTAAAGCGGTAAGTTACGCCGTTATAATCTACAGAGTTATAAAAGACGCCGCCTTCATAAATCATTTCGTAAGAAAAATCTTCGTCCTCACAGCCGAAAAGGCGGATAACGTCCATAATTTCGGCGTTTAAAAACTCGCAATTAGTCTTAAGCATTGTCGTCCTGTATATAATAGTTGCCGCGGCGTTCGGCCTCTAACGAGGTATCGTCTTCGTGCCCGCAATATACGGTATAGTCGCCCTTTAGCGCGTATAATTTTTTAACCGACTGTATAAGACTGCGGGCGTCGCCCGTAGGCAGATCTGTCCTGCCTACGCTGCGGCAAAAGAGGGTGTCGCCTGTAAAAAGGCAATTTTCGGCGAGGTATGTTACCCCTCCCGCCGTATGTCCCGGGGTTGCTATAACTTTAAATTTTACGCCGGCGGCCTCAAACTCATCCCCGTCGGAAAAGGTTTTGCTGATTTCAAAGCGGGGAACGGAGTTGCCGCAAAGCGACATATACCCTTGGCTGAAGATTAGCTCCTTTTCGTCCTTGCCGCACATTACAGGAACGCCCTCGGCGGCAAATGCGGCGCAGCCGCCTACGTGGTCGTAGTGGCCGTGAGTCAGAAGCGCGCATACGGGCTTGAGGTTAAGCTCTTTGCACCGGGAAAGCACCCTTGGCTGAGCGCAGTCTATAACGGCGCACGTTTTATTATCGCCAGTGACTATATAGCTGTTTGCCGCAAAGCCCGCGGGATATACTTTAAATACTTGCATGTAACGCCCTCTTATACTGCCATTCCCTTAATAGGAACGGCTTAATTGAATTTTGAATATTATCCCCTCATCCGTCTGCTATGCAGTCACCAAGATGAATAAGTCATAAGGGATGAAATTTGTGATTTTTATAGTATTTTATTGATTTTTGTTACAGCAATTGCTAATTATTACTGTAGTTGTTGTTTGTCGGATTTAGTGGTTACCGAAAGATAGCTGCACGCGTTATGAAATTAGTAGTAGATACATATGCTTCGTGGAGAGCCGTCGTCCGCGTACTCAACTATTATGAGCCGCCGCGCTCTGCTACATACTTTGTCAGTATCAAACTCTGGTTTTCTATAGACTGAGATTAGCCCTCTTCATCGTCGCGAGACAATCTCATATATTCCGACTTTATTCAGTTTTCCCGGCTTTGACATCTTATTTTTCCGCCTTCCGCCAAAGCCTTCAGGTTGTTTTTATTTTAGCACATTGCGTTTAACTCATCAAGTCTTTTGGCATATTTCCTTTTGTATTAATTTTAAAATACCTGTCCGTCTGCCTGCAGGCAAGTTTTGTTATTATCTCTTCTATATCCTTTCCGCCGCCGAATCATCTCGTTCGGTAAACTTCTGACCGCCTATCGTATACTTGGTGACAGACGGCAGATCGTTTGCGGCGGTGAAATTTGTTGCTGGTTGTTTGATGAGATTACATAAAAATACATTCGGAAAATTTCCGAATGTATTTTTTTCGTTAAATAATTTTCGGGGTGACGCAGCGAAATACGTAGCCGCTTTCTTCCTCCACCGTTTTGCAGTCTACAAGTCCCTTTTCTTCAAGGGCTTTTAAGTTGAGCTGCATTTGCAGGGCGCACGGTTAAATCTCCTGCCAAGCCGCCTGTTCGTATCCATAAATTTGCCGTCTGCTTTGTACTTTTCAAGTATGTAATCGTACAAAAACCGCGGGGTTTCAGGTAACTTTTTTCTTCCTTTTTTAATGTACGCAGCCGCCGCTTGCGGCGGCTGCGTAATTATTAATTTTTCAGTTCCTGTTTATTAATCAGTTCCTGTGCCTCTTGCCCCTGTTGATATTCATAACCGCAAGCGCAAGCAATGCCGTTATTGCAACCGTACCGCCGACTATAGCGCTTATCGTTATAATCTCGCTCTGGCTGAGTCCGCTGTCGGCATCTGCGCTGTCTGATACAGCAACGAATGCGAACTGCGAAAGGTGCTCTACTTCAAACGTTACATTGCCATTTTCAATGCTGTAATCGCTGTTTGTAATTACGCCGTATACTTCGCCATCGTGGATATGTACAATGTAGAAGTTCTGGCCTACAAGTGATGTAGGTATTGCAACGCTTACCGTTACCTTACCGCCGTTTGTCGCTTCTGAAACAGTTACATTTTCACCGTTAGATGTAAGGGTAATGTCGTAAACTGCCGTTACTGTAGCGGAATTAAAGTCGGTTACATTGATTACTTCATTGCTAATTTCGGTTACGGTCAGCTCGTATTCACTCTCATTCAACAGATTCATTTCTATTGTGACATCCATCACAAAGCCGCTGTCTGAAGAAATGCTGCCAGCTACGGTGCTGTCGCTTGCCGTTACAACCGTTTCTTCTGTAGGTTCAACTGCTTCGGTTATTGTTACAGTGTAGCTGCCGTATACGCTGTTGTAGTTAGCTGCCGTTACTTCGTAGTAAACTACGTATGTGCCAGCTTCCGTATATTCAGGAGCTGCTGTAAGGTTATACGCGCCGCTTGTTGTACCGTATTTGATTGTAGCCGTAGCCTCGTTTATCAACGCGCCAACTGTTACATTGCCGATATGTGCGCTGCCGTCGTAGCTGCCGCTGTAGCCGCTTGCGCTTACAGTCATTGTTGCGTTATTGATTACGAATACGTATGACAACGCCGCTGTGCTGCCGCCTACCCACATATACTTTTCAGTATCGTTAAGCGTTACCGTTACTATGTAAGAACCTGCGTCTGTCTGCGTTGCGCCTGTTATGGTGTATGCTGCATTTTCTGCAAGCGCATAAGTTATCGCTTCGCCTGTGTAGGTGTAGGTTGCCGTAGCCGCTGCAGGAGCTTCTACTTCTGTACGCACTACTACGGGTTCTGCTTCGGTTATTGTTACAGTGTAGCTGCCGTATACGCTGTTGTAGTTAGCTGCCGTTACTTCGTAGTAAACTACGTATGTGCCAGCTTCCGTATATTCAGGAGCTGCTGTAAGGTTATACGCGCCGCTTGTTGTACCGTATTTGATTGTAGCCGTAGCCTCGTTTATCAACGCGCCAACTGTTACATTGCCGATATGTGCGCTGCCGTCGTAGCTGCCGCTGTAGCCGCTTGCGCTTACAGTCATTGTTGCGTTGTTGATTACGAATACGTATGTAAGTACATCCGCGCTGCCATCCTTCCAGGTGTAGTTTGCATTGAGAGTTACAATTACTGTATAGACGCCAGCATTGGCTGCGCTTGTTGCGCCGCTTATCGTGTAAGCATCATTTTCTTCAACTGCAAATATCTTTGTTCCGCCGTCATAAGTATAAGTACTTGTTTCTACCGTAGGAACTGCTACCGTCTTTGCGGTTATAGTAAGCGTTGCCGTCATGTCAGCTATTGCTTCGTAGTTTTCGCTGTCACCGCTGAACGTCGCTGTAATTGTGTATTCACCTGCTTCTGTAATATTTTTCTGCGAATAGCTTACTGTTACGCCTTCAGGTAATTCATCAGATATTCCGATAGAGTGTTCTGCGCCGTCATACTCTACAGTATCACTTTCAAACGCAATGCCGCTCATATCGTATGTTGCCTTACCAATCGTCCAGGTATAAGTTGTTACTGCATCTGACGACCATTCGTAGTTAGCCGAATCTTTAAGTACAAGCGTTACTGTGTATGTACCAGCTTTAGTTGCGGTGTTGTCGCCGTATACAGTATAATTTTCATCACCTGTTAAGGTTATGAATGTCTTCGCGCTGCCATCATAAGTATACGTCTTGCTTGTGTCTACTGAAGGCGATACCTTCGCTTTTGCAATTACAAAGCTTGTTGTTGCGCTTGCCGATGTGTAGTTAGCTGTTCCATCAACATATGCTTTTACGTAATAGGTACCAGCGCCAACTTCTGCAATATCAACTTCATCCTCACACTTTTCGTCGCTGTAGTAAATTACGTTTGCTTTGTCATAAGTTGCAGTAACTTCAGGCTCATTAGCTTTTTCGCCATACGTCCAGCCTTCTATTTCAATGCTTACACTGTTTTCAGCCTTGGTAATTTCTACCGTGAAGCTGCCATATGCGTCTTCGTAGTTAGCTGCTGAAATCTTGAAGTATACAGTGTACGTGTTAACATCCGTGAACGTAGGTATTTCTGATGTATAATCACTACCTTCTGTTGTGCTATACGTTACTGTATATTTGCCGTCTACCGTGGTTGCCGTTACATTTGCTTCTGCCGTATAGTCTACACCATAAACGTAAGTATAACTTTCTGCTTTAACATCAGTTATTGTAGCATTTGTAATAGTTACAGTGAATGTACCGCTTACTTCATTATGGTTATCTGCTGTTACGGTGTAAGTTATTACGTACTCATCAGCTTCTGTAAGGTTAAGATTAGCTAAGTCGCTTACCGTTATACCATTGCAGGTATAAGTTATAGTTGCATCTGTCAGATCTACAGTAGTAGCTACAACTTCAAAGTCGCCAAGATCTACTTCACCATAAGTGAATGTTACGTCTGCGGGTTTGGTTACTTCAATAGTAGCTTTTTTAATCGTCCAGCTAAAGGTCAATGTTTCGGTTGAGCCGTCTGACCATGTGTAGCCGGCATTAAGAGTAACTGTTACCGTGTAAGTACCTGCATTCATCTGTTTGCCGTTTGTAACGGTGTAGGCAACAGTGCTTTCTAAGTAAGTCTGTTCGCTACCGTTGTAGGTAAACGGTGCGCTAACAGCTTCAGGAGCCGTAACTGTATTAGCGCTTATAGTAAGTATTGCGGTCATAGCTGCTACGTCGTTATAGTTAGCGTTGATGTTTGTGAATGTTGCCATTATTATGTATTCACCAACATTAGTGCCGCTGCCAGAGTAACTTACCGTCAGGCCGTCAGGTAATTCACTAATACCCGTTAATGTAAGTTCGATACTATGAGATGCGCCGTCATACGCTACCGTGGTATCGCCGAACGATACGCCGTCCAAATTGTAATCAGCTTTTTCAATAACCCAAGTATATGTCTTAGCTTCCGTTGTGCCGTCTGACCATACATAGTTGGTTGTGTCCTTAAGAGTAACCGTTACTTCGTATGTCTTTGCATCAGTCTGTGTACCATCTTTTACGGTGTAGTAATCATTGCCTTCTAAGTAGGTCTGACTGTTGCCATCGTAAGTGAATGTTGTTGCAGGAGCTGTAGGTATTTCAACTTCTTTTGCTATAATTGTTACCGTAAAGCTGCCAATGTAATCATTGTGGTTATCTGCTGTTACTTTGTAAGTTATTACGTACTCGTCAGCATCTGTAAGGTTAAGCTCAGCTAAGTTGCTTACCGTCATACCATTGTAGGTATAAGTTATAGTTGCATCTGTCAGATCTACAGTAGTAGCTACAACATTAACGCCGCTAAGATCTACTGCTTCATAAGTGAATGTTGTGCTTGTGGAAACAGTTGCTGCTATATCAGCATTTGTAATTTCTACTGTGAAGTATCCGGTTTCTTCATTATGGTTAGCCGCTGTTACTGTGTAGTAAACAGTGTGTGTACCAACCGTTGAGAATGTAGGTATTGTATCTGAATAATTACCATTCTGTTCGGTGCTGTATGTTATTGCATATTCGCAACCATCTGCCGTGGTAACTGTTACACTACCAGTGTGCTCTTTGCCATCGTACATACCGCTGTAACCTTCAGCTTTTACAATTAAGTCTAACGAACCAGCAATGATTTCTACTGTATAAGTCTGGTCATCAAACGAATATGTACCGTCTGAAAGTTTCCATACATAACCGCTTAACAGTGTTAAGGTTACAGTGTATGTGCCTACGTCGGTTGCTGTGCCGTTTGCTACGTTAGTTCCTTCTACACTTACTACCGAATAGCCAGTGCCGTTTGCTGCAAGGTAATGACCTTCGCCATTGTAAGAGATAGTCTTACCTTCAGGAACGGATATAGCTGTACCAATAATTGTGGTGTAATATTTTGTTTCTCTAATAGTTACTAAAGTAGGTATGTAGCCTGCTGCATAGTAAGTGCTATTCGTAGGAAGTACATTGTAGTAACCGCCGGAGATGAAGCTATCTATATCAGCTACGTTAACTGTACCAACATAAGTACCGCCCGTTACGTCAAGGTCTAATGTAGGTAATTCAGATAGATTATCTACATTGCTTTCGTAAATTGCGTAGTCACCAGTAAATGTACCGCCTGCAATAGTTATATCCAGATCATGTGAATAAGTATTTACATAAGGAATTATTGCTACTGCTATGCCGGAAGTTGCTGAGCCAAAGTTTGAATTACCAAATTTTATTTCTTCGTTTGTGCTGAACGAACCAGTTGCTTTAATTGTTACGTTGCCGTTCTTTTCATCTATAACAACTGTACCGCCACGGATTTCTACGCCGGTTGCACCAGTTATTGTACCACCGTAAATATACAGCTCACCGTACTGTTCAGGATGATAAACACCAACCGTTTCACCTGTTATTGTACCATCGTTGATATATATCTTTGTACACCTATAGTCATAAGTATTCGATTCATCTTTTCTGCCCATTATGCCGCAGAGTGTACCGCTGATTGTACCGCCGTTAACAATAAGTGTTGTGTAGCTCTGATCGTTGCCGCCTACATAACTGCAACCAACAACATCTATACCTATGGCTGCCGTTATGGTAGCGCCACTGTTAACTGTTACCGTAGCGCCATTTTCAGCTATAACACCTCTATAATATGCGTTTATGGTAGCACCACTTATTGTTACAGTGCCGCCTACTGTATAAATACCATTGCCTCCGCCTACGCCACTACCTGTCGGGGTACTACCAGTTATAGTACCGCCGGTAATTTCAAGCGTACCTTCGTTGTAAATGCCGTTGAGATTTTCACCTGTTATAGTACCGCCGTTAACTGTTACGGTTGCTGCACTTGTTTCGTTATAAATACCACTATTATAACCAGTAATAGTACCGCCGTTTACAGTAAGTGTACCGGCATTATAAATACCGTTGTAGTTATTACCTGTAATATAAGTACCATAATCATCATATATAGTAGCCGTACCGCCGTCATTGCTGATACCATTATTATTACCAGTAATAGTACCGCCATATACATAAAGCGTACCATTATTATAAATGCCTTGTGCTTCTGTACCTGTTATGGCACCACCATATACGGTAACTGTGCCGCTTGTGCTCTTAATACCATTTCTACCAGTAATTGTACCGCCTTTTACAGTAAGCGTACCGTCATTTTGTATTGCATTCTTTTCGGTATTAGTACTTTTTATTGTACCATTTGAACCACTATCTTCTATTGTAAGCGTTGCCCCAGATTCGACAGTGATTGTATCAATAGCAGCACCATCATTTGTCATTGTATTACCATTTAAATCAATAGTAATATCTTTACCAGATATGGTAATGGTTTCTGTTAATGTAATGGTTTCGGCTGTAATTACTATTACGTCTCCGTTGTTTGCGGCGGCGATGGCGGCTGCAAGGCTGGTGTAGCTGAGCGTTACGCCGTCGGTTGTTATGGTTGCTACTACTTCGTTTGTGCCACCTTGTTCTGTGCTGGCTTCAATTATGCCATAGTAACCGTCTGAGTTAACAGTGCCGTTAAGGGCAAAGCCGTCTACTACATAAGCCGCTGCGGATGTATCGGAATATACACCACCGCTGATTGAATAGCTTGATATTGTGCTATCTAACGTACCAGTGAATGTACCATCTTCAATAACGACAGAAGTACCAGCTGTGTAACCTGCGCTCTTGGTATAACCCTTAATAAGAGTTGTACCTGTGAATGTACCGCCTATTATTGTAAGTGAACCGCTTGACGAAGTTGGAGCATCACTATCTTTTGCAATACATATTACAGCCGCAATATCGTCACTACCCGAAGCAATAAACGTACCACCTTTGATTGTCGCATCATTAAGGTTCAATACTGTATATTGGTAAGTGTTGATAAACGTACCATCTTCTATAGTAAGTTTGCCCCAGTAATCGTTCTTGATTGTATTCAAACCGCCGATAAACGTACCGCCGTTAATAATTAACGTTGCTGTTGTTGCGGCTTTATTATCTGCACTATTTGCCCAACCGTTTTGTACAAGGCTTGAGTATTTGCCAACAGTGTCTTTGAAGTCGCTGGTGTAGCTACCTACCGTTACGCCACCATTTATTGTCATTGTGCCACGGTTAACTACTGTATACCAACTGTTGCCGCCGTTGGTGTTCATATCTGTGCCGGCTTCTTGGCTCCTGGTGTAGGTACCGCCGTTTAATATAACAGTGCCTTCATTCAGAAGTGCTGCGCATGCGTGAGATACGTTATCTACTGTGCCGTCGCCTGTTATGGTAAGCGTTGCGCCACTCTTAACTGTAATGGTATGGCTACCTTCATCATTTGTTAATGTATAAGTTGCAAGGTCTAAGGTGATTTTCTTACCATCTACAGTAATGCTTTCTGTTCTGTCAGAAAGAAGAACTACCGTGTCGCCGTTTGCTGCTGCATTGATTGCTGCCTGAAGGGTTATGTAGCCAAGGTCGCCGATTTGAGCAACATAGGCTGTTGTTTTATTTACGCCGAAGTAGCCGCCAGTTTGAGTGCCAACGCCTTCTAACAGGCTGCCTGATACCACGTACGCCGCCGCGGATGTATCGGAATAAATACCGCCGCTGATTGTTGCTTCGCTACTTGTTACGCAGTAAACCTTACCTGTGAAATTACCATCGCTGATTGTTACTGTTGCATTACTATAGTTGTTATAAACTGCATAACCATTTGATTTTGCTGTAAATGTACCGCCAGTTATAACGACTTCACCAGCATCATATCCAGTCGAAGAATCTGCCCCAGCCCATATAACATATAGACCGTCGGACTCAAATTCGCCACCAGAAATTGTAGTTTTATTCCAGTTGAATACAGCTGATGTTCCGCCACCTGTGAACTTACCGCCTGTTATGGTTACTTCACTGTAGTCGTCACTCTTTATGTTGTATTTACCGCCGATAAACGTACCGCCGTTTATAGTAAGGTAAGCAGTTGCTTCATTTTTATTGTCGCTAGCGGTGGCCCATCCATTATCGATAAGTGAAGAATACTTACCTATAGCGTTGTTAACAGTTACGCCATTGTTTATCGTCATTGAACCATGGTTTACTATTACATACCAACTATTATTGCCGCTGCTTGATGTTGTCGTACCAGCTTCTTTACTCCTGGTGTAGGTACCGCCGTTTAATATAACAGTGCCTTCGTTTTCAATGGCAGCCATTCTGTGAGTTACGTTATCTACTGTGCCGTCGCCAATTATGGTGAGCGTCGCACCTGATTCAACCGTGATTGTATGGCTGCTGACGTTGGTTATTGTATTGTCGTTAAGGTCGAGAATTATATTCTGACCGTTTTCTATGGTTATATCTTCGGTTGTGTTTGCAATTAACGTAATAGTTGTTTCTTCGGTACCTGCTGCATTGATTGCCGCCTGAAGGGTGCTGTAGCCTAGATTACCGATTGTGGCAATTATTTCGGTACTGTCGCTTGCTACTACTTTGTAAGAATTATCGTCTACTACAAGTAAAACGTAATTGGTTGCCACATATGCCGAAACGTCGGTTGCAAACGTACCGCCTGTAATGTCGGCTGTTGTGCTTGAAAATTCCACGTTACCGCTGAATGTACCAGCATCTATTGTAACACTGCCGCCATAGCACGTAACATCGCCCGTTACTTCGCCGCTTTCTTTTCCGTCCGTAATGGTGAGCGTAGCGCCATAGCTGGTTACGCTACCCGTAAGAGTTTTACCATTCAAATCAATGATAATTGTGCCGCTGGTGATTGTTATGTTTTCATCTAAGCCCTTTAAAAGAGTTATTGTAGTTTCTGTGCCAGCTGCGGAAGCGGCGTTGATTGCTTCCTGAAGGCTGGTGAAGCCGACGGTACCGTTATCGGTTACTATTGTAGCAACGACATCGCTTGCGCCGCTTTGAGTGTCATTATCAATCAGGGTATAATAGCCGTCTTCATTCACGGTACCGTTGAGCATAAATTCGCAGGTAACGTAAGCTGCTGCAGAAGTATCGGTATAAGAACCACCGCTGATTGCAAGTACGCTGGTTTCGTTGCCTTCTTCATCGGTAGTAGTGCTAGTTGAGCCAACCTTACCTTCGAATGTACCATTTGTAATGTTAGCTGAAATTTCACCAGGTGTGCTACCTTCTTTAGCTTCTACCGTGTCAGTTTCGTAAATTGCATAGCAGCCTTTAAATGTACCGCCACTGATATTAACTGAAATTTCTTTTTCTGTAGTATGTTGAGAAATTGCTATCGCTGCACCGTAAATAGTAGTACCGCTGCCATTGTAATTTACTTCTAACGTATCGGCAGTAGAAATAAATGTACCTGCACTGATGTTAAGTGTACCTGAACGAATTTCTATTGCAGAATTTTCGCCTTTTATAGTAACTGTGCCTGTTTCTTCGCTTATAGTAAGCGTACCCATTTCAGGGTGATATATACCCAAAGCACCGCCTGTTATGGTACCACCTGTTATGGTAACTTTGGAATAAGAAGCTGAACCATTACCTGATAAACCAAAGGTATCACCAGTTATTATTACATTGTCGCTTATGTTAACTGTTGTAGGGTTATCTTTGTCATTGTTACCCCAGTAAACTATACCGGCGGCTGCGCCGTCTGCATTTGAATTGGTTGCAGTTACAGTTGCGTTACCGCTTACGTTAACTGTGGAAGCTGCGTATGCGAAAACGCCGTATACATATGTATTTAAATCGCCTTCAACAATTACTTCGGCATCACCTGAAATATTTAAGGTACCGCTATAAACATATACAGTATAAAATTCGCTCAAATACTTACCGCCAGTTAAATTTGTAGTAGAACTGCCTGTATTATATATAGCATAAGTGCTAGCCGTTACGGTAGTATCGCCGCTAACTGTCGTTGTGCCGCCACTGAAAGTCATTATACCATAATTACTTTCATATGTAACATCGCTGTCTGTATATGTGCCTATTGTGCCACCAATTACAGTAGCCGTTTTGCTATTTTGTATAGCTCTTTCTGAACCATATACAATACCGCCTGAAATTATAAGCGTATCAAAACTATTTACGCCATATTCACCGGTAATTGTACCACCTTCTATAGTTACAGTACCTGTTAAGCTATATATTGCAGTAGTAGTTGCACTTATTGTACCGCCTGTTACATCGATAGAACCGCTGTAGTTGTAAATACCAATTTTATTACCGCTAACAGTACCTGATTCTATTGTAACATTACCAGAACTTCCATTGTATATACCATAATAGTTGCTTTCTATATTGCCGCCGTCTACAACAGTTGTTCCGACGTTATAAATTGTATAAGAGTTTGAAGTTGTGCCATTGGAAAGGTAACTGCCTACTATAGTACCGCCATTTAAATTTAAAGTACCAGTACTAAAGATACCGACAAGCGCGTTGCTTAATTCTAACACGCCGTCAGTGCTGCTGTCAGTTATTGTCAATGTACCATAATTCAATAAGTTAACATTGTTACCAGTAGTTGAATCATAACCCGTTATCGTCAGGGTTTTGCCGTTCAAATCAAGAATAACATTCTGATTTGCTGCAACGGTAATTGCAGTGTCTATATCAAGTTCTTTTACTACCTTTACCGTGTCGCCGTCGGCTGCTGCATTAATCGCAGACTGCAAATCAGCGTAGCCAACGCCGCTTATCGTTGCCGCAAAGGTCTCTTCTTCTGCTACCGCATAGTAATAAACCCCGTCTGCTTCAACCGTTGCTACACTGTTGATTGCGCAGCCATCTACCACGTACAGCCCTGCGGTTGTGTCGGTGAAGTAGCCGCCGTTGATTGCTACCGTGCCAGCCGTGCGGTAAATCACAGCTTCGCTGGCGCTGATATATCCGCCGCTGATGGTGACGGAGCCGCCTGCTACGTTAATCGCATAGAAGACGCCTGCCACTGTGCCGCCCGTGATGGAGATTTCGGCGTTGGCGCCGTTATAAATCGCATTGTAAGTAGAGCTTACCGTGCCGCCTGTTATGTATAAAGCGCCATAGTTGGCTATGGTGTGGCTCTTGCCGCTGTAGGTGTTGGCGACAGTAACGCCCGCGCCTACGGTCAGGGTACCGTTGTTTGTAATGCCCGTTGTTGCGGCAAAGGTAAGGGCAGACCCGCCGTTGCCGGTGATGGTGAGCGTGCCTTCATTGGTAAGGGAATATCCTTTACCGAACGTTATGCCGTAGCCGTTAAGGTTAAGGGTAATTGCATATGCGCAACTGTTTGTTATATCTGTAGTAATTTTGCTGTCATCTGTTAAATCAGCATACAGACGGATTTCTACCGCACCAGTAATTGTTGTATTATCTTGGTCGCTACTGTCATAGTAGCCGTTGTTAAGGTTAGTAAATATTTCTGTAAGGGTTGCGTAAGTAGCTACCACTTCGCCGTCAATCAACACAGCCGCAACTTTACTGTCAGAAAGAGTAATACCGTAGTAGCCGTCTGCGCCAACAGTTGTTGCAGTAAGTCCGCTTGCTGCATAACCCGACACATCAGAGTTATATGTACCTTCGGTAATAAACGCGGTATCGTTCTGCGAATAAACTGCCGTAAGTGTTCCTGTTGAAGTAGAAGTATATGTACCGCCGTCAAGTGCAAGGTTAACAGTATAACTGCTTTCTGCACCACTAAGCGATGTGCCTTCACCGTTTGCGTAGTATTCGTAAACGGCGCTAATACCTTTAAATGTACCACCGGAAATAGTTACGCTTGTATCACCTAAATTATAAGAAGATACTGCTATTGCAGCACCTACTATGGTTGTGCCGCTACCATTATAAGTTGCTGTTGCTTTTTCGCCAATTGCTGTTGCTTCAAATGCGCCGCCTTCTATTGTAAGTGAGCCATTACGTACTTCAACAGCTGAATCTTTACCGGTAATTTCAACATTACCTGTTTCTTCATTTATAGTCAGTGTACCTAAATCGGGTGAATAAATACCAGTACCGTTTGTTGCAGTAATAGTACCGCCAGTTATTGTAATGTCAGAAACTGAATTACTACCATAACCAGATAAACCTAACGTGTTAGCCGTAACTGATACATTGTCGCTTATGTTTATAGTAACAGTATTATCAGCGCTTCCGCTATTATATCCAATGCCGACGGAATAATCGGTAGAGCCTGTATTTTTAGCCGTTACGGTTACATTGTCGCTTAAAGATAAACTTGTATCACCGTAAACATAAATGCCGTAAACATAACTATCTGAAGAACCTTCAACAGTAACGTTAGCGTTGCCGCTTATTGTTGTATCGCCACAGGTATAAATACCTATAGAACTACTTTTAACTGAACCACCCGAAATATCAAGCGAACTATAGTTATATATACCATAAGAACCGCCAGTAATTTCGCCGCCAGATATATCAAGCGTACCGTAATTATATATACCATAACCATTTTCACTTGTAACTGAAACGCTGTCTGAAATTGTAACTGTACCATAGTAATTGTAAACGCCATATCCATTTATACTTGTTATTTCAGCACTGCCTGATATTTCAACTGAAGTATTGATAGTACTATTTGTGTAATTATATAAACCTGCTGTAATACCACCAATCTCACCGCCGCTTATGTTTATTTTGCTATCACCAGTTAAATATTTTACATATACACCATAACCGCTTATAGTTTCATCGCCACTGTTAATACCTATTGTGCCACCAGTTATTGTAATATCACACTCTGTAGCTGACGTAGCGGAATTACTCCCAGCCCAAATACCATAACCATTTCCCGTTGTTAGAGCTTTAGCTACAATATTGCCGTTACTTATGTTAATAAAGCCAGTGCTACAATGCTGTATACCATAGGCATTTTTTCCACTTGCTGCGGCTTCTACTGTAATTGTACCACCCGTCATGCTAAAATCTAAAGCATATTGTGTGGCACAATAAATTCCAATTGCACTTTGATTTGATGAATATACATCAATAGTACCGCCTGATATTGTTATATCACAATATAATGAATAGTTATCTATACCTTTTGCATGAGTATAGGCATCAACATCAAGTGTACCACCAGATATTATTATTGTCGCTAAATTATATATCCCCGTGGCTCTCACTGTTGTATTAGCTGTTTGATCTAATATTAAAGTACCGCCACTTAGTTCAAAACTACCATTATTATAAACACCATATTTTCCACCATTAAGATATAGTATACCACTGTCATCACTATCTTTAATGGTTAGCGTACCATTATTGACTATACTACTATCACTTGAGCTACCTGTTATAGTAAGATCATACCCATTTAAATCAAGGGTGATGGTTTGGCCGCTGGAGATAGTTATTGCACTGTCAAGCGTGTAGTTATCGCCAAGTACTATTGTGTACTCTGTACTACTGTCTGTCATTGCAGAAATAGCTTTTGTAAGAGCGTCGTCGCCCGTGTAAGAAGTTACGGTATTAACGCCGTCTTTTGTAGCAATAAGCGTTACGTCCGCCGCCGCATAGGTCGCAAGTACAGTTTCTGAATCGCCGCTGAAACTGCCGCCCGTGATTGAAAGTACACTGGCGCCTGTTGAGTCGACGGTTTCGGATAAAACCGCTACCGCACCCGTGGCGTTGTTCGTAGTTGTGAACGTGCCGCCGCTGATAGAAGCCGTGACTTCGGTGCTTTCAGCTAAAGAAGATTTACTTTCAGCTGCAAGCTCGTTGCCCTCAGAATCATATGTGCCGTTAACATAGCATTCGTATACGGCGTAATAGCCCGTGAAAGTGCCGCCAGTTATGTTAACAATTAAATCATCACTGAGATTACTATCAGTAGCTTCAAGATTATGAGGTGAAATAGCGACAGCCGCACCAGTTACTGTAGTACCGCTGCCGTTAGCCGCTGCACTGAACGAAGTTGACGTTGCAGTAAATTTACCGCCTGATATATTTATCGTACCCGCGCGGGCTTCTAATGCCGTTGCATAGCCCGTGATTGTGCTGCCGTCGTAAATGTTAAGAGTGCCGTTCTGCGGGTGGTAAATTGCAGTACCATACACTGATTCTACTACAGCACCGTCATAAATATTGATTAAAGTATCGCCACCGGACTGGTGAGTGCCAATCGCCGTGTCCGTACCTTCGTTGCCGTTGCCTACTATGGCGGCTTCATCGCAATAGCATATTACCGTGCCGTAGAGATTGAGCGTGGCTACTTTAACGGAGCTGTCCGGAGCCTGCTCGCCGACGTATATCGTCTCCCTGTTAGTGGAAGTCACGACTATGTTGCTTACGGTTTCGCTTCCGATAGTGCAGGTGCCGCCGGGCTGAATCCAAATAGCGCGACTGCTAGTTCCCGTATAATTTATGTAAGACGTCGTTGAACTGGTGTTCGTGAGAGTTACATTACCGCCGTCGAGGATATTTAATATATTTTTGCTGCTTTCAAGGTTATGGCCGTTGAGGTCAATAGTGAGGCTGATTGAAACTCCCGTGTAGGTGGACGAATCCTTGTTTGTAGCGTTTTCGCCGTCGTTGCACAGCAAGATAGTTTCACCATCTTTTGCCGCGTATACGGCCGCCTGTATTGTCGTATAGAAAATACCGGTGTCTTTATTTTTTGCTATGGAGCTGTTTTCAGTCATATAAACCGAATAACAAGTCGCGGCGGCTGAATCTATCGTTGTTGAAGTAACAACTATTTCATAGCCGTCGGTGAACTTTTTATATGTTGTAATTTTTATTGTACTGCTTGAAGACATTGTTAAAGTAACCGAGCCAGCATCGCTGGAAACCGCGGCTTTTGCAACAAGAGAATCAAGTATGGTTATGCTTGCGGTATTGGACGTACCTTGGAAATAAATGCCAGTTAAAGTGCCGCCAGTTATGTAAATCTCGTTATATGAACCACCGCAGTTAACGTCGTAATCCTTAGACGAATTAGTGGTAAGCGTACCGCCGCTGATATTCAGCTTGGAAACTTTGCCATCAGAACCCGCCGCATTTCTTACGGCATTATTTGAACTTGAGTCATTAGAATATGTACTTTGTATAGTACCGCCGCTGATATTCAAGGTACCGCCAATGTTGGTTACGCAAGCGCCGCCAGATCTGCTACATTTAATAATGCCGCTCTGTATGTAAGCGGTTCCTACATTATAGAAGGCTGAATATACCGCGTCTATTATAGTAACAGAATCGCTGCCGCATACGGTAGCCGTACCAGAGTTGTAAACAGCGTGAGAAGCTGTAGCTGTAGTTTTTATAGTACCGCCGCTTAACTTCAGCACGCCGCTGTTATCTATAGCTCTGGTAGCAAGAGAAGTTGTGCCGGAACCGCTGTACGTTATAGTACCGCCACCGTCGTTTGAGGTGTCGGTTATGGTAAGCGTACCGTTGTTGGTTATGTTATACGAACCTAAAGTCAACGTCTGACCGTTGAGATCGATTGTGACTGTAGAGCCCGACTCAACCGTGATATTGTCTGATGCAGTAATACCAACGGTAAGCTGATAATAACCACTTGCCATAGACGATAAATCTGATGCTTCGTCTACTTCGTAATTAACAGAAGTAGTTTCTGCGCTGGCAGAAATGGTCTGCGAGCCGTCTGTACACAGACTTACCACGCCGAGTGTAAGGAAAAATACGCAAATTAGCGCCAGTACAATGATTAATTTTTTGCGCGCTGCTGATAACCTGATGGTCATGCTCCGATCTCCTTTTTTGTTGAATTTTTTTGTTTTGTTATTCCCCTCCCTTGCCTTCCCTTAGGGTAGCGTAGCATACACAGTAGAAGGCGGCGGCTTTAGCCGACGGATGAGGGAAAAGTTTTATTATATATAAACTTTCCTTCAGGAAAGAATATTGCCTTACTCTTGGCTTCCCCCTGCGGGGGAAGCTGTCACGTAGTGACTGCGTGAGCGTTAGCGCTACTCTGCGCACCGCATTATAAAAAGTTCTATAATAAGGCGCAGATGAGGGGACAATCTGCCTTTTCCTCGTTTTATAAGGTAGAATGGTATCTGAAAGGTCTTCTTGCTTGGCTGTCCGCGAGCCGCTACGCTCTCGCGAGATTCTTCGACTACGCGGCTTCGCCGCTCCGCTCAGAATGACAGCCCCGCAGGGGCTGTACCGGCGTGGAAGCCGATGCGTACCTACAGCATAGCTGTATATAATAGGCGGGGTGGACGGGTACTTTATGCACCATATACTATTCTGCAAAACAGAACAGTATACACTCATACCATTATGT
>JAJPXK010000015.1 GCA_021205485.1 Clostridia bacterium
CTCCTAAAGGAAAGCGGCTCGCTTTTTATATATGAATAATTCAGATAATCATAAAAAGCAAGAAAAAAGTAAGATACAACCACCCGATAATATGGTATACTTGATTGGAGCAATACGAGCCAGCCTGTAAGCATATTTTTTAAGAGGCTTGAGAAATCGCTGATTAATTGCTTACAGGTGCAAAGCAATTAAAAGCGAGTAGATTTGCGTTTAGACAAGGCGAGCGCCGCAGGCAATACAACGACGTATTGGCAAGGCGCTCAACGCAGTATCAACACAAATATAGTGCTTTTAATCTGGTTCGGCTTGCTCTAATCAAGTATTATCAAATAGATTTATAAACTTGCGGGAGATAGTATGAAATCTGTACAAGCTGTTGACGAGATAGTAAAAAAATATTCGTGTGCCGATGTAAGCAAAATTAAGGATGAAATGAATATCCCCGAAAGCGGTTTATCTGATAATCAGCTTGCGCAAAACCGAGATATTTACGGTGCTAACACCTTAATCAATAAAAAAAATAACAGCTTTTTGCACTGTCTGCGCCGAGCTTTTATAAGTCCTTTCGTTATAATCTTATTTATCATCGCGATTATATCTCTGCTTACAAATTTATTTTCCGACGGTTCTTACGCGGGCAGCCAATACACAACCATAATCATATGTGTAATGCTGCTTTTAAGCGGCGTAGTCCGTCTGTTTCAGGAACTTCACTCTAAAAAGATAACCGACAGTCTTACTTCAATAACGTCATCAAAAGTCAATGTATATCGCGGCGGCGACTGGATAGAATGTGATTCGGAAGATATAGCCGCGGGCGATATGATTTCGCTCAAAACGGGAAGCCGCGTCCCTGCCGATATACGCATAATAGACGCGACAAATTTTGCCGTGTCGCAGTCTGCGCTTACGGGCGAAAGCGTAATACTTGAAAAAAATGCACAAACGCTTGAAAAATTACCCGACGACATCAACGATTTTACAAATATCGTCTTTTCGGGTTCGGTTGTTACCGAAGGTTACGCGCAGGGCATAATTCTTGCCGTAGGTAAAAGAACGCTTTACGGCAGTATTTCCCCTGCCGCCACCCGCCGCAAACAGAGTTTTGACAAAGGCTCTAACTCCATTGCCGCGGTGTTGCTTAAATTTATGGCGGTACTTGTGCCCGTGGTGTTCCTTGCCTGCGGCATAACCAAAGGAAACTGGTTTGAGGCGATTATTTTTGCGTTATCGGTTGCGGTAGGTCTTACGCCCGAACTTCTGCCTATGGTGGTAAACGCCTGTCTTATACGCGGCAGCGCGCGTATGCGCAAGAACAAGACCATAGTAAAAAACATCAACGCGATGCAGGGCTTCGGCAGTATGAATATCCTTTGCGTGGATAAGACGGGAACGCTTACCGAAGATACCGTAATACTTGAATATTATATGGATATTCTCGGCAACGAGAGCCGCGACACGCTTGACTACGCCTACTTAAACAGTTACTTTTGCGCTTCTTCGCAAAACCACCTTGACCGCGCGATAAAAAAATGCCTTGATATGCCTGACGGCAAGGAATATTACACGCAATTGACCCGCACATATAAGCCGATTAACGAGATACCGTTTGACTACAGCCGTAAATATTCGGGCGTTGTTCTTGACGGCAAAAATGGTAAACTTCTTATTATAAAGGGCGACGTGGACAGCGTTATTTCCCGTTGCAACAGCGCGCTGTATAAAGGTAAAAAAATTGACATAGACGAGAACACTTACAGCGACGTACACTCCGTTGTGGACGAAATGGCTGAAGACGGAATGAAAGTGCTTGCCGTTGCCATAAAGCAATTAGACGAAAACACCGACAGCGACATAGAAAACGGCGTTACGCTTGTAGGTTACCTTGCCTTTTTTGACGCGCCGAAAGAGAGCGCTTGCGCCGCGGTAAAAAAATTGCATGATCTGCATATACGCGTAAAAGTGCTTACGGGCGACGAAAAACACGCAGCCGTATCCGTATGTAAGCGGCTGGAGATTTCTACCGAACACGTGCTTACAGGCGGCGATTTGCAAGAGATGTCCCCCGATTATCTGCCTGCCGCCGTGGAATATGCCGACGTCTTTGCGGAACTTACCCCTAAACAGAAGGCGGAAGTTATAAAAATTTTACAGGAGAACGGTCATTCGGTAGGTTATCTCGGCGACGGTATGAACGACCTTGCCGCCGAACTTCAGGCGGACGTAAGCATTTCCGTTGATACCGCCGTTGACGCCGTGCGTGAAAGCGCTGACGTTATTCTTTTGGAAAAAGACCTGAACGTTCTGGAAAACAGCGTTATAGAAGGCAGAAAAGCCTTCTCCAATATGACAAAGTACTGTAAAATCACGTCGTCGTCCAATTTCGGTAATATTCTCGCGATAGTAATAGCAAGTATTCTTCTGCCTTTTTTGCCTATGGCGGCACTGCAGCTTCTGTTTTTAAACTTACTTTACGACACTTTATGTCTTGTACTGCCGTGGGATAACGTTGATAGTGAAATGCTTGCAAGACCTTACGAATGGTCGGGTAAAAACCTTAAAAGGTTTATGCTGTGCTTCGGACCGATAAGCACGCTGTTCGATATTATAACGTTTGCGTTTTTATACTTTGTGTTATGCCCCGACGTGTGCGGCGGCAGTTACGCCGCGCTTGACGAAACGCAAAGGCTGACGTTTATTTCTCTGTTCCATACGGGCTGGTTTTTGGAATCAATGTGGACGCAGGTGGCAATTCTGCACCTTTTAAGAACTAAAAAAATACCTTTTGTACAGAGCCGCCCCGCGACGGGCGTAACGGTAATTACCATATGCGGCATAATTTTATTTACCGTGCTTGCCATAACCCCCGTCGGCGAACTTTTAGGCTTTACCGCTTTGCCCGTTTACTACTTCGGCTTTCTTGCGGCGGTGGTTGTAGGCTATCTTTTAATAATGTCCGCCGCGAAAAAATTGTATATAAGACGCTTCGGCGAACTATTATAGGAGGCGCGATATGAAAAAGAACATAGCGTTTGTAAACGCCGATCCTTCTTTGATAAACTGGCTTATGGACTCGCTTGACGGCGCTCCGCGTGATATAGACGGCAATGAACTTTGC
>JAJPXK010000066.1 GCA_021205485.1 Clostridia bacterium
CACGATTTTTTTAATCATACTTTTTGCCTTTCTCTTCATTTGAACAGACACAGGCTTTCTTGTCAGCTCTTCAACAATGCCGCAGAAGTCCTCTCCTTCAGCGGAACGCTGGAAGAAAGCTGTTCTCTTGTCAGATACCACTGAGGATGTAACCACACTTGGGTTGTGTTTGACAGCCTCGTCTACCAAAGCCGATGTGCGTACCACGGAATCAGAAATAGCCTCAAACAATTTCTGTCCGGCTGCACTGCGGACAAACACAAGGGATGTCCCTTTGTCATCGTCCATATCCGGCTGCACTTTATTAACTCCCCAGTAGTCACCAAGAGTTATATCTGTCTGTCGTTCCAAGCCTTTAAACCTGCAATTGCTACAGGAAGGACGGAGATAAATATCAGATACAAATCCCTTCATATAGGGATTATCAGCATTAGGCTCTGTTTTGCTCTTTCCTTCTGTGTTAGTCAATCGCCAGCTATAACTCTTCCATCCGGAGGACTTGTCCCTCATGTTCACAGATGCCAGGTCAAAGCCTGTGGCACTCAACGAATTACAGTAATTCTTCCATGCCTTTTTGCTCGGAACGCCATGGCAGATTACATCCACAGTGATGAGGTTTGTGCAGTCAGCATTACAGCTCTTCATATAGGACAGAAGCCCGCCGCACTGACATGAAATTCCTGCAAAGAGGACAATTTTCCCGTTAGTCAGCTCGTTCTTTACATCTGTGAATGTATCGCCCAAATCGGAAGGCATATACTTCGATCCCATGCTGTTAAGCAGTTCATTCTCATTATCTATTCTTTTATGTACTACGTCCAGTCTGTCAAAACAGGCAGCAAAAACCACTCCGCCTTTAGACAACACCTCTCTGGCAAGCAGATAATAGATGCCGCCAGAAGAACTCTTGGAGCGGATATCATCATTCCTGTTATAACAAGCGTATACTCTTGTTTCCATTCACATCAATCCTTCAAAACCAAATTGCAGGTTTCTACGTTTATTCTTCTCTTACTTCCTCTTCATTATCTTATTGACCGGCCCCATAATAAGTTCTTTTTCGTAGTCGTTCATGCCCAGGAACCACATGGATGCACAGTAGATAAGTGCGTAAACCACAATGCAAGCGAACAGCACTATCAGGGAATCCATATCAATAAACAGGTTCATGAGAACACCAACCACAGCCGGAATAATCAGCGCCGGTATAAATCTTGCAATGCTCTTCCAGAAATAGAACATATCAAGTCCGATCCGCTTCTGGTAGTACCAGTTCATAAATAGAATGTTGCCGGCCACCAATGAGATTGCTGTACCAAGTGCTGCACCAGCAGGACCAAACAGACGAATCAATGGTATGCTAACAAACACGTTCGCTATAGCAATACAGAAATAAACCACAGACCGTGTCTTGTGCATATTCTTCGCTCGTTGGATTTCTATTCCCAAATTCTGAATAAGCGGCAAAGTAACGGGTGTGATTAAAAGCATAGCCACATAATACGCATTCTCATACCCGTCTCCAGCCCAGAATTTTATAAATGGCTGTCCAAAAAAGCTGAAGCCTGTTAATATAAGCGCAAGGACAATAAACTGTACACGGCCTACTCTTGTGAATAACCCAGTTAATTCTCCATCATCTCTTTTCTCCGCAACAATTCTATTTACCTTTGGTACGAAAACATTTGAAATAGACGTTGAAAGCTGTAAATACATTGTATTAATTTGTCCGCCGACTCCATATACCGCAACCGCTGTTGTCCCAGAGAGACGTCCAAGCAGGAACTTGTCCACACTCCAGTTTACTTGGTCAATAATCTGGTTCAAGAAAATGAAAAAGGTAAATACCCACATTTCCTTCAACAAAGAGAACTGAAGTCCGTGGAATGAAAATTGAATATGTATCTTCTTAAAGCAGAAAAACATATTCGAAATAAACACGGCAAAAGTCAAGAAAGTGGTTACAGAAACCATTCCTATCGAGCCATACCCCATGATAAGAAGAGGAAGTGTCAGGAATGGGTTCAGTAAGTTCTGCAGCACAATCAAAAGCTTCTGGAAGAAAAATTGCTCGTGAGCGGTAACAGAACAGCTGAAAACACTGTTCGGGAAGGTGATGGCCATGTTGATGATCATAAGCGCCATAAGTACTCTGGCTATGTCATATTCTGCATCAGTAAGTCCTGTGCCAAATATAACACGGATATTGCCGATCATGACAGCGCCGCAAAGGACACAGATGACTGAAATAGAACAGAAAATCAACATGAACATTCCGTTCAATTTTGCGATACCGTCCTCATCATCTTTCGCTTTATACCGTGAGTAAAAGCGCATATAGGAGCTTCCAAATCCCAAGCTGAGAAGACTGAGATATGACACTACCGAATGCACAAGCTGATATAAACCATATTCGCTCTGACCAAGCAGACGAAGCATAATAGGCGTATATATTAAGCTAGTTAAAATTTTAATTGCCTCAGAGGTATAAGATAACGCTACCCCCGCTTTTTTTTGATTAATTTGCATATATCCACACCCAGTCTAAACAAGGAACAACCATTTACTCATGATTCGAGAAAGTCCTCCAGAACCTTCTTTGAATAATCTATAAACCCAGGAACCTTACTGTTAATATCACTATATGAAATAGAGGCAGATAAATCAATTTCAGAGGCAGAACTTACAAGCCTGTCAATCAACGATGCCTTTGACATTAACGACTGCATTCGTCCACTTGTAGACGCCTGACCAACTGCATTCTCTTGTATAACCCAAAAGTTTTTTTCAAACATCATGGAAAACAAGCTGCAATGAAACGAATCTGTAACAACGATTTCTGCATCATAAATGAGTCTCAAAAACTCAAGCGGTCCCACTCGATACATATCAACATCCGAAAACCCGACATCTTTTTTTTGATAGCTGAAATGAATATGAGGAATAAAAACAATACTGACATTATGTTGATAAGCCTTTTCCTTAATCACCTTCCGTGTTTTTTCATTACCATACAAGAGATAAACAAACATATACTTTCCCTTTTTTAAACTATTAATGGGCAAGATTTTTTTCTCCCAGAATTTTCTATCCAAGAGAAGCGTTGGAT
>JAJPXK010000099.1 GCA_021205485.1 Clostridia bacterium
ATTGTCAACTACCCTTTATTTGCTTGCTTAAATTTTATATTTATATTAAAATATTGTGGTTAAACAAAAACAATTTATTGATATGTACATGGAGGAAGTATCAAATGGCGAAAAAGTATTGCTATCTGTTTACAGAAGGCAACGCTCAAATGCGTAACCTTTTAGGCGGCAAGGGCGCAAACCTTGCAGAAATGACCAATATCGGTCTTCCCGTTCCGCAAGGCTTCACGATTTCTACCGAAGCTTGTACTCAGTACTATGAGGACGGCAGGGTTATAAATCCCGAAATCCAGGCGGAAATTCTTACTTATATAGACAAGATGGAAGCCATATGCGGCAAAAAATTCGGCGACAAGGTTAACCCCCTTCTCGTTTCGGTACGTTCGGGCGCGAGGGCTTCTATGCCCGGTATGATGGATACCATACTTAACTTAGGCCTCAACGAAGAGGTTGTAAACACCATAGCCGAAAAGTCGGGCAATCCCCGCTGGGCTTGGGACTGCTACCGCAGATTTATACAGATGTTCTCTGACGTGGTAATGGAAGTAGGTAAAAAGCACTTCGAAAAGCTCATCGACGAGATGAAGGCCAAAAAGGGCATCACCTACGACGTAGAACTTACCGCCGAGGATTTAAAGACGCTCGCCAACGAGTTCAAGGCAGAATATAAGAGCGTATTAGGCAAAGACTTCCCCGATGATCCTAAAGAGCAGCTTTTTGAGGCCGTAAAGGCCGTGTTCCGTTCATGGGACAACCCCCGCGCGAACGTATACCGTATGGACCACGATATTCCCTATTCCTGGGGCACCGCTGTAAACGTACAGATGATGGCGTTCGGCAATATGGGCAACACTTCGGGCACCGGCGTAGCGTTTACTCGTAACCCCGCCACAGGCGAAAAGGGCCTTATGGGCGAATTCCTTGTAAACGCTCAGGGCGAAGACGTCGTAGCGGGCGTCCGCACTCCTCGTCCTATACAGGAAATGGCTACAACCCCTGGCCTTGAGAAGGCTTACGTGCAGTTCACCGAAGTATGCAAAACGCTTGAAAACCACTACCGCGATATGCAGGATATGGAATTCACCATAGAAGACGGCAAGCTCTATATGTTGCAGACCCGTAACGGCAAACGTACGGCTGCCGCCGCAATCAAAATTGCCTGCGACCTTATAGACGAGGGCATGATTACAGAAAAAGAAGCCCTTATGCAGATAGACGCCAAGTCTCTGGACATGCTTTTGCACCCTCAGTTCGACCCTGAAGCTTTAAAGGCGGCGGACAAGAACAACGTGGTAGGCAAGGGTATAGCGGCTTCCCCCGGCGCCGCGGCGGGCGGCATTGTGTTTACCGCCGAAGACGCCGTAATACAGGGCAAGGCTGGCAAGAAAGTTGTGCTTGTACGCCTTGAAACCTCCCCCGAAGATATCGAAGGCATGAAGTACGCGCAGGGCATTTTAACCGTACGCGGCGGCCAGACCTCTCACGCGGCGGTAGTCGCCCGCGGCATGGGCACATGCTGCGTATCGGGTTGCGGCGATATCAAGATGGATGAAGAAAACAAACAGTTTACCCTCGCGGGCAAAGTATATAAAGAGGGCGACGCCCTTTCGCTTGACGGTTCTACAGGCAATATCTACGACTGCATTATTCCTACCGTTCCCGCAGACCCTAACAGCGGTTACTTCGGCAGAATAATGGAGCTCGCCGATAAATATAAGGCTCTCGGCGTACGCACCAACGCAGATACGCCCGCAGACGCTAAGCAGGCGGCGGCGTTCGGCGCTCAGGGCATCGGCCTTTGCCGTACCGAGCATATGTTCTTCGATCCCGCAAGGATCGGCGCGTTCCGCGAAATGATCTGCTCTGACACGGTAGAAGAACGCGAAGCGGCTCTCGCCAAGATAGAGCCTATGCAGCAGGCAGACTTTGAGGGCCTTATGGAAGCTCTGGAAGGCCAGCCCGTTACAATACGTTTCCTTGACCCCCCTCTGCATGAGTTTGTTCCTACCGAAGAGGAGGACATCAAGGCCCTCGCCAAAGCTCAGAACAAGACAGTCGCTCAGATCAAGCAGATTATATCCGACTTGCACGAGTTCAACCCTATGATGGGCCACCGCGGCTGCCGCCTTACGGTAACATATCCCGAAATAGCAGTTATGCAGACCAAGGCTGTTATCAAAGCTGCCATAAACGTGCAGAAACGCCACGCCGACTGGAAGGTAGTTCCCGAAATTATGATACCTTTGGTAGGCGAAACAAAGGAACTTGAATTTGTTAAAAAGACGGTTGTAAAGACGGCTGACGAAACTATCGCGGCTTCGGGCGTAGAGCTTAAATACGAAGTCGGCACCATGATAGAAATCCCCCGCGCGGCTCTCACCGCTGACGAGATCGCTAAATCTGCAGAGTTCTTCTGCTTCGGCACAAACGACTTGACGCAGATGACTTTCGGCTTCAGCCGCGACGACGCAGGCAAGTTCCTTCCCGCGTACTACAACAACAAGATTTACGAATTTGACCCGTTTGCCAAGCTCGATACAACTGGCGTAGGCAAACTTATGGAGATGGCTGTAACCCTTGGCAAAAAGACCCGTCCCGAACTTCACTGCGGCATATGCGGCGAACACGGCGGCGACCCTTCTTCTATAGAGTTCTGCCACGACATTGGCCTTGACTATGTTTCCTGCTCGCCTTACCGCGTGCCTATCGCGCGTCTTGCAGCCGCTCAGGCCAACATAAAGAACCCGAGGGCGTAAGTAAAAAGACTGCAAGGTGTGCGACACGACATTGCGAAGCAATGTCGTATAGCAAAAGCAGCCGCTCAGGCCAACATAAAGAACCCGAGAAAGTAAAAAATATATAAACTTATAAAAACCGGCTGCGTATAAACGCGGCTGGTTTTTTACAAATATCGATTGCTATAAATAATTGAAATAAATTGTTTAAAAGTTCTATAATATAAAAATTATAAAATTAGTCTATAAAAAATGATTTTATCTATTGACAAGTAAATATAAAAATGTTATAGTAAATTAAACAAAGGCGTGATAAGTTAAATTTGAGACGCTGTATATAAAGATTTACTTTTCCTTATGAAAGTGAGTAACTG
>JAJPXK010000100.1:0-363 GCA_021205485.1 Clostridia bacterium
ATTTATATCGGCGTAAACGACAGATATACAGATCTTTTCGAGGGGTTATACAAAATACCCGAAGTCGTTTCTTTTAACTCATATATAATCAAAGACCAAAAAATTGCCGTATGCGATTCGGTTGAGGCCGATTTCGGCGAGGAATGGCTCAAAAATATAGATAAAGCTTTATGCGGCAGACACCCCGATTACCTTATTATCCATCATATGGAGCCCGATCATTCGGCAAATATAGAAAATTTTCTAAAAGTATACCCCGACGCATGCATTGTAGGCAACGCCAAAACCTTTACAATGATAAAGGAATATTTCAGTTTTGAAATAAAAAACTGCCTTACCGTAGCCGAAGGGGCGGCGTTGAAC
>JAJPXK010000100.1:373-3065 GCA_021205485.1 Clostridia bacterium
GCGTTGAACCTCGGAAGGCACACGCTTCGTTTTATTATGGCTCCGCTTGTGCATTGGCCCGAGGTAATGGTCTCTTACGATGAATACGAGAAAGTCATATTTTCTGCCGACGCTTTCGGCAAATTCGGCGATCTTGACAGCAAAGACAACTGGACAGACGAAGCCCGCAGATATTATATCGGCATAGTAGGCAAGTACGGCGTACAGGTGCAAAACCTTTTAAAAAAGCTTTCTTCGCTTGAAATTGATAAAATTTTGCCTCTGCACGGCCAGATTCTTGAAAACGATTTAAACAAATATATAAATCTGTACGATATCTGGTCGTCATACAAACCTGAAAAACGTGCCGTAATGCTGGCGTACGCTTCAATTTACGGCCATACCGCAAAAGCTGCGAAAGTTGTAGCCGATAAACTGCGTAAAGCGGGGGAAGAGGTGATTTTATACGATCTTATCCGTTCAGACAGGTCGGAATGCGTCGCTCAGGCGTTCGCCTGCGACAGGCTTGTCCTGGCGTCGGTTACGTACAACGCCGAACTTTTTCCCGCTATGAGGGAATTTTTGGACTGCCTTACCGAAAGAGGTTTTAAAAACCGCACTGTAGCCTTTATAGAAAACGGCACATGGGCCCCTGTTTCGGCTAAGCTTATGAAAGAAAAACTCTCCGCATGCAAAAATCTTAACTTTATCGAGGAAACGGTAAAGGTAAGGGCGGCGTTAAACGCAGACAACGACGCGGAGATAGAAAATTTAGTTAAAGCTTTGCTTTAAGCAATAAAATAAAAAAATAATTTAGGAGAAAACAAAATGAAAAAACTTTGGGCAGAATTCAAAGCATTCATTTCTCGCGGCAATGTAATCGACATGGCTGTCGGCGTTATTATCGCGAGCGCGTTTACCGCAATAGTAACCGCATTGACTGACGGCATAATTATGCCTCTTATTAACGCTGCAGTAGGCGGAGATGGTTTAGAAGGTTTGTATACAGTACTTGGTGAACCTGTTTACACCACAGACGCTGATGGCAACAAAATAATTGATTTGGCCAACTCTATCTACATAGACTGGAGTACATTCTTAAGGACTATAATTGACTTCCTCCTTATCGCTGTTATCCTGTTTACAATTCTTAAAGTAGTTTCAACTATCAGCAAATCAGGCAAAAAGCTTCAGGAAGGCGCCGCTCAGGAAAAGGTAGTTGCTAAACGCGCCAAAGAAATCAAGAAGGCAGAAGGCATTGCCTACAGCGAAGCTAAAGCTAAGGCTGAAAAGCTTATAGCCGAAGAAGAAGCCGCAAAGAAAGCCGAGGAAGAAGCTAAAAAGGCAAAGGAAGAAGCAAACAAAGCTCCTACAACCGACGAACTTCTCATTCAGATCCGCGACCTTCTCGCTGCAAAGCAGAACGAAGAAAAGAAAGACTGATTTCTTATACAATTTAAATTAAACGGCAAGGTAAAACCTTGCCGTTTGATTTTATATAATCTGTAAAACAAAAAACTTTAAGTATTGAGTTTCTTCCGCACATAAAAGCGAAGGGTGGTCGGGCGCCTGAGTTTTTACTTCAACGCTCCGTACGGTCTTTCCGCTTTCCCGCGCGGCCTCTATAAGCATCTTTTCAAACAGCGGCATTGTCATATAGTGCGAGCAGGAGCAGGTAATCAAAAAACCTCCGCTTTTTACTATCTTCATAGCCGAAATATTTATGTCTTTATACCCGCGGTAGGCGTCTTTTACTTCGTTTGCGTTTTTGCAGAAGGCGGGAGGGTCTAAAATTACCGTGTCAAATTTTTTGCCTTCCCTGCGATAAGCCCTTAAAATTTCAAACACGTCGCCGCACTGTGTATTTATGTTTTTAAAACCGTTTAACTTTGCGTTATCCCTTACGTTTTGCAATGCGAGTTCAGAAATATCGCAGGCCGTTACATTTTCGGCAACGGTAGCGGCGTTCATAGAAAAACCTCCGCTGTTGCAAAAACAATCTAAAACCTCGCCCTTGCAGTACTTTCTCGCGGCCAGTCTGTTTTCCTCCTGGTCTAAAAAGTACCCCGTTTTTTGCCCGTTTTTTATGTTTACGAGCATTTTTATGCCGTTTTCCTCTATTTCGCAGTAATCGGGCGTTTCGCCGTATAAAACGCCTTTAATTTCTTCAAGCCCTTCTTTTTTCCTCGCGGCGACGTCGCTCCGTTCGTAAATACCCTTCGGGTTAAATAGCTGTATAAGGCATTCGCAAATCATCTGCTTTCTCTGGTCTATGCCTAACGAAAGAAATTGTACGGCAAGGCAATCCCCGTATTTATCCACGATAAGGGCGGGAAGGTTGTCCGCTTCGGCGAATACAAGGCGGCAACAATTATCGTAACCTAATCTTTTGCGGTATTCGGCCGCTTCTTTAATGCGTTTTAAATAGAGTTCTTTTCCGTCTTCTTCGTCGTTTCTTATAAATATTCTTACAAGAATTTTTGACGCGTGGTTTATATATCCTTTGCCTATAAACCTGCCGTCGTACGACAAGACGGTGGCGAGCGACCCGTTTTTATCCTTGCCTTCTATTTTGTAAACTTCGTTTGCGTAAACCCAGCTATGGCCGTTTACTATTCTTTTTTCTTCGTTCTTTTTAAGATAAACAGTGTAACTCATAAATAAAATCCTTAAAATAATTTTAACAAATTGAGGATTAGATTGCAATTAAAAT
>JAJPXK010000080.1 GCA_021205485.1 Clostridia bacterium
GTGAACTTACGCCCCCTGTCATCCTGAGCGAGTGGAAGCCCCCCTGTCATCCTGAGGAGGGCGTTAGCCCTTCCCTGTCATCCTGAGCGAGTGGAAGCCCCCTGTCATCCTGAGCGGAACGAAGTGGAGTCGAAGGACCTCGCGAGAGCGTTAGCGGCTCGCGGAAAACCAAGTAAATGAAAAAAAGCCTTCCCCTCAAGGGGAAGGCTACAACAAAAAAATTTTAAATTGCCCCCGTAGTATGGCCGAATTATTGCAAAGGGAACCGTCTTTTGCCCGTAATTTCGTCTACGGTGATTTTTACAACGGCGGTTATATCCCTTGCGGCGCAAGCCGCCGCGGAATGTCCTTTAATACGGCAATGCTCAAGCAGCAATTCAAGTCCGCGTACGCACTCTTCGCCAGTCACAAGCTCGGCCGTTCCAAAGGCTATAACGCTCGCGTAGTCGGCGGTCACGCTGTCGCCCCTGTCAACGTAACTATTAAGCCTGTCGGCCTCCACGCAAACGCGGTTGTCTCTTTTTATCAGCTCAAGTTTTTTGCCCTCTCTGGCGCAGTGGAAGTAAATATAAAGCTTGCCGTTTTTTACTTCATACCCGAACGAGAGTGGCACCACGTAGGGGTACGGGCTGTCGAGCAGGCCTAATCTTATTGTGTCGCAACTGTCCAAAAGGGCTATAATTTCCTCAAAATCGGTAATTTGCCTTTGAAATTTTCTCATTTTTACCTCAAAAAACAAATAAAGGGCGTCAGCTTGCCGACGCCCTTTGCATTGTCAAATTACATGAAAAGCCCGAATAAGTTGTACTCGCTGAATATAACAACAAGCACAAGCGAAAGGGTAGACATTATTTTGATAAGTATGTCAAGCGAAGGCCCTACGGTGTCTTTTAAGGGGTCGCCTACGGTGTCGCCTACAACCGAGGCGTCGTGAGCGGCAGATCCCTTGCCGAGGCCTTTCAGCCCGCCAGATTCTATGTATTTTTTGGCGTTATCCCATGCGCCGCCGGCGTTGCCTGTAAACAGCGCGAGCATTATCGCCGAAATTGTGGCCCCTACAAGCACGCCGCCTACAAACTGCGCCCCGAACACAAAGCCCGAAACCACTGTAAAGCATATGGCCAAAATGCAGGGCACTCGCATCTCTTTAATAGAGCCTTGCGTAGAAATCTGTATGCAGGTCTTGTAGTCGGGTTTGGCCTCGCCTTCAAGAATGCCGGGTATTTCCTTGAATTGCCGCCTTACTTCGTCAACCATCTTTCTCGCCGCTTTGGCAACGGCGTTTATGAGCATGCCCGAGAACAGGAAGGGCAGGGCCGCCCCGCACAAAGCTCCGCAGAGGGTAAGGGGTGTAATTATATCGAGAGAAATTTCTTGCCCTACGCCCGTAAACGCGTACATATAAGAGGTCATAAGCGAAAGCGCCGCAAGGGCCGCCGAGCCTATGGCGAAGCCCTTGCCTATGGCCGCGGTGGTGTTGCCTACGCTGTCAAGTTTGTCGGTAATGCCCCTTACGTCCTCGTCAAGCCCGCTCATCTCGGCGATGCCGCCGGCGTTGTCCGATATAGGGCCGTAGGTATCAACCGAAACGGTGGCCGCCACAAACGAGAGCATGCCTACCGCCGCGCACGCGACGCCGTACATGCCGCCTACCATATAAGAACCGAAAATAGCTACCGCGAGCACCACAACGGGGAGCATACAGCTCGCCATGCCGTTAGAAAGCCCCTGCGTAATATTAAGGGCGGCGCCCTCTTTAGAAGCTTCGGCTATGCGTTTTGTAGGTTTATGGTCGTAACTTGTGTAGTATTCCGAGATAAGCCCTATTATAATGCCAGCCGCAATTCCGAACACCGAGGCAAGCCAGGGCGACAAATTGCCCGCGTTCCAGCCTACGGTATCATAAAAGCCGCTGTCGCCTTTGAACATAAAGAAGCTTAAAAGGAAGCCCGCCACAACCGAAAGCCCCGCCGAAATCCACGTGGCGATGTTCAGTTCCATATGTACGTTAGACGAAAGTTTAGGTTTTACAAGCACGTACCCTATGCCAACAAGGCAGGCTAAAAGCCCGCAGCCCGCAAGCAGAATAGGGAAGAGCATAAGTTTTGTCAAAAAGTCTTCGTCAAAGCCCGCATTGTGCAAAAACAACTCGCACGCGAGTATTACGCCCGAAAGTATGGCGCCTACGTAACTCTCTAAAAGGTCGCTTCCGAGGCCGGCTACGTCGCCTACGTTGTCGCCTACGTTGTCGGCGATGGTGGCGGGGTTGCGGGGATCGTCCTCGGGGATATGAGCTTCAGTCTTGCCTACAAGGTCGGCGCCCATGTCCGCAGCCTTGGTGTAGATGCCGCCGCCTACGCGGTTGAAAAGGGCTATAACCGAACAGCCAAGGGCGTAACCCGAAAGGGTCATGGTGAAGGAGGCGTCAAGATTTGTCCAGTATTTCTGTACAGTGCCTGCGGCAATATCGTCTATCTGTCCGCACGCAAGCCCGAAGATAAGGTAAACTATAATGATGCCTAAAAGCGCGAAGCCCGCTACGCACAGGCCCATAACCGAGCCGCCTTTAAAGGCAACTTTCAAAGTTTTGCCAAGGTCTTTGGTTTCCCTCGCCCTGTTTGTAACCCTTACGTTGGCGTAAGTAGCGATTTTCATGCCGACCCAGCCGGCGGATGCGCTCATTACCGCGCCGATTACAAAGGCGCAGGCCGACTGCCAGCTAATAAACGCCGCAAGCAGAACGGCGATTATCGCGCCTATTATCGCCACAAGCTTGAACTCGTACTTTATAAAGGCGTTGGCGCCGATCCTTATGGCCCCCGCGATTTCGCTCATGCGTTCGGTTCCTTCTTCCATCTTTTTTACCGAGAAGAAGTTGAACACGGCGTACGCTATGGCGAGAACTACGGCGATCGCTACAATGATAAGCAGAATTTCCATAAAATTCCCCCGTATATTTATTAATAATTTAATAATTACGCCTATATTTTAAAACATAATCCAGGCATTTCAAATTGTTTTTCAGAATTTTGTCAAATATTTA
>JAJPXK010000179.1 GCA_021205485.1 Clostridia bacterium
ATAGGTTGACTGAGGGGTTCACTTAATAAAAACCCCGTCCACCGCAAGCGGTCCCCCCTCCCCTAACAGGGGAGGCAGTAAAACGGAAATAATTGCGTGGACAGAGCGCTAAAATGATAGATAGCTGCGCACCCCTTAAAAAATAAAAGGGCAAAAGTTATCGTTTAAATATTAAATTTAAAGGAGAGTACAAAAATGGCAAAGGCTAAGTACGACAACAGCAAGCCCCACGTTAACATTGGCACAATCGGCCACGTTGACCACGGCAAGACCACTCTGACCGCGGCTATCACTATGGTTATGGCATGCAAAGGTCAGGCACAGAAAATGAGATACGACGAAATCGACAAGGCGCCTGAAGAAAAGGCCCGTGGTATAACAATAAATACCGCTCACGTCGAATACCAGACAGACAAGCGTCACTACGCGCACGTTGACTGCCCGGGACACGCAGACTACGTTAAGAACATGATCACAGGTGCTGCTCAGATGGACGGCGCGATCCTCGTAGTTGCGGCTACCGACGGTCCTATGCCTCAGACAAAGGAGCATATCCTTCTTGCCCGTCAGGTTGGCGTTCCCTATATCGTAGTATTCCTTAACAAGACCGATCAGATGGACGACCCCGAACTTCTTGAACTCGTAGAGATGGAAATCAGGGAAACCCTCAACGGTTACGGCTTCCCCGGCGATGATACCCCTATCATCAAAGGTTCAGCTCTTAAAGCTCTTGAAAAAGCTACTTCCGGCTGCTCCGACGCAGAAATCCTCGCAGCTCCCGAATGCCAGTGCATCTTAGAGCTTATGGACACCATCGACAACTACATTCCTACCCCTGAAAGGGATACGGCTAAACCCTTCCTTCTTCCTGTAGAAGACGTATTCACGATCTCCGGTCGTGGTACAGTCGCTACCGGCCGTGTAGAAAGAGGTACGGCTCACGTAGGCGATCCTGCTGAAATAGTAGGTCTTATCGATAAGCCCGTTGGCACCGTTATCACCGGCCTTGAAATGTTCCATAAGAGCGTTGACGAAGCTATCGCAGGATTCAACATCGGCGCGCTCCTCCGCGGCATCGACCGTAAGGGCGTTGAAAAGGGTCAGGTTCTCGCTAAACCCGGCACAGTTAAAACTTCTACCAAGTTCAAGGCTCAAGTTTACGTTCTTAAGGCAGAAGAAGGCGGCCGTCATACTCCTTTCTTCAACCACTATCGTCCTCAGTTCTTCATCAGAACTACCGACGTTACAGGTTCTATCGAGCTTCCCGCAGGCACCGAAATGGTTATGCCCGGCGACAACGTAGAAATTACCGTTGACCTCATCAAGCCCGTAGCTGTTGAAGAAAAACTCCGTTTCGCTATCCGCGAAGGCGGCAGGACAGTAGGTTCAGGCGTTATCAGCCAGGTTCTTTAATCAGTAAACTAAAATTTAAAACGGACAGCGTTCGCGCCGTCCGTTTTTTTATTGCTCGCAAAAAATTTTTTAACTTAAATAAAAAAAACAAATAAACCCCGTTGACAAAATGCGGCAATTAATCTATAATAATATTATGCAATACAAATAAAGTTAGCGGAGGTATAAAAAATTGAGTGATATGGACGCAAATTTAGACAATAACCCTTATTGCTTTGAGTACATAGAAGCTTCAATCAGCGACACGTCTAAACCTAAGGAAGGCACAAAGCTTATAGGCGAAGTGCAGGAAATCCAGCTTTACGACATCGAACATTTTAACGGCAAACTTATACACGAAATGAGGAACGTCTTCCTTGTTTTAGGTATAATATGCTTCCTTCTCGCCGCAGTAGCGTGCGTGGCGTTGCAGGGCGTCGGTTTTGAGTATCTTAATTTAATAGTCGCGGGCGTTCTCGGCATTTTAACGATTGTATTTTTGATTCTGTATGCCGTAAAACGTAAGTCATACTTTAAAATGGAGATATATTTCGGCAAATACCGCAACGATATTTTAGACGTAAATTATAATGATACCGTCGTTAATTTAGGCAATAAGTTCCCTGCGAAAGTTGAAGTTTATACAAAACTCAGCAAAAAAGAGGATCTCGCCGATAAACAGAGCAAGTTTGTATCTAAACTCGGTTCTCTGATGGCTTCAAACGGAGCGGCGGCGTATCCCGCGGTAAGTTACAACAGCGTAACCACCTACGGAATGGCTTACGGCGCAGGCTACGGCTATGCGAGCATGACCCCCGTTTACTGCATTAAAATAGACCCCGAAGAAAAGACAATTTCTTTGGCAAGCTTATATTGATTGAAAATGGCAATAAAAAACAACGCTGATTTAAGGCGTTGTTTTTTGTTGCCTGCGCGATAAGAGGGGCAATTCAGATTTTTACCTCAAGCCCTATAAGATAATCGGCGGTTACGTCAAAGTAAATTGCAGTCTTTCTCCAAATAAAAAAATGTTATAATAAAATGAGTAAACTCATTGACAATATGAGAAAACTCATATATAATTGTTATATATTGATAATTTTATCATATATTAATAACTTTATTGTTATAGGTGACAACTTATGAAAAAGGCTTTAAGATTTTTGCTGTATGTAGTAATTTTTTTAGCGGTGGTTATCGCTTTCGCTCTTATTGCGGCTAATTGCTTTAACGATTTCGGCAATAAGTTTATCGATTGCATTATTTGCGGAATTTTTTGCTTTGCAGGATCTATATTTTTTATTTTAGGATACGATACGCTGTTCCATGAAGACGCATCAAAAAAGGGATTTTTCCAGAAATTATTTATTGCCATCGGCGTGATACTTACTATTGTATGCGGCGTAATAGAGCAGATATTTTATATTGGCAAATTTAATGACGCGCAAAGTTATTCGCCCTGGCTTTTCGCATTGGCAGCGCCTGCCTTTATGGCTCAGTTGTTAACGCTTTTAATGTATGAAACCAAAGCAAAAAACAGCAACTGGATTATTAAATTTCTTTTGCCGTTTATATCGATTATAGTATGTTATTTTGTCTATGTAATTTTAGGTTATATAGGC
>JAJPXK010000021.1 GCA_021205485.1 Clostridia bacterium
ATTTTCTGGAACTAAATCAAAGGCGACGACCGGGACAGACGCCCTTTACACTCCCCTTTCAGAGAGAAGAATCCGAAAACGGCTGAAAGATTCTTCATCGGGATAAGGACGGTATTCACCCGCGAGCCGAACAGGCGAAACTTTACGGGATTAGCCTGTTCCGCCCCTTCTGCGTCAAGAAGAAACAAGGCGGCTTTTAAAGCCGCGAAATCAGGTGGTACAGCGAAATTATTCCCGCCCTGTGTTTTGCACGGGCGGTTTTTTATTTATTTTTAAGGAGAAATTTTATGCAGGATTTAGACGAGCTGAGAAAAAAGATAGACAAAGCGGTCGCCGACATCAAATCAAGCAAAGGCCTGCGCGAATTGCGTATGAAATTTTTAGGCAAGACAGGCGAAATTTCAGAATTGATGAAAGAACTGAAAAACCTTCCGCCCGAAGAGCGGCCTAAGACGGGCAAACTTATAAACGCCATTCGCGAATGGGCCGAAAAGAGGTTCAACGACGTAGAGAGCGACATAAAATCTATCGAGCTTACCAAAAAATATGAGGATGAAAAGATTGACGTCACCCTCCCCGGAGTAAGGCGTAAAAAGGGATCTTACCACCCCGACACGCTTATAATAAACGAGCTGGTAAATATCTTCGCGGGCATGGGCTTTGAAGTTTTCGAAGGCCCCGAGATTGAAAACGACTACTATAACTTTACGGCTTTGAACACCCCTAAAGATCACCCCGCGAGGGATATGCAAGATACATTCTACCTTTCGGGCGACCTTCTGCTGCGTACGCAGACGTCGGCGGGGCAGATAAGGGTTATGGAAAACAAAAAGCCGCCTATAAAGATACTCTCCCCGGGCAAGGTTTACCGTTCTGACGACGACGCCACTCACTCGCCTATGTTCTCGCAGATGGAGGGGCTTGTTGTGGATAAGGGCATCACCCTCTGCGACCTTAAGGGCATGCTTGACGAATTCGCCCGCAAAATTTTCGGCGAAGGCGTAAAAACAAGGCTTCGCCCCTCTTACTTCCCCTTCACCGAACCCTCGGTAGAGGTTGACGTAAGCTGCTTTGAATGCGGCGGCAAAGGCTGCAGGCTGTGCAAAGGCACGGGCTGGATAGAAGTCTTAGGCGCGGGCATGGTAAACAGACGGGTTTTAGAAGGCTGCGGCGTAGACCCCGACGAATACACGGGATTCGCCTTCGGCATGGGCATAGAGCGCATAGCTATGCTCAAATACGGCATAAACAACATGAAAATGCTGTTTGACGGCGACGTTAAATTTTTAAAACAGTTCCAGGGCTGAGGGAGGAGAAATTATGTTAGCGCCTTTAAGTTGGCTTAAAGATTACGTAGATATAGACGTTACCGCGGAGGAGTTGCAGCAAAAACTCTTTTCCTGCGGGTTTGAAGTTGAAGAACTTACAAATATAGGCAAGGATATTTCGGGCGTCGTGGTAGGCGAAGTAATATCCTGCGAAAAGATAGAGGGCACTCACCTGTCCCTTTGCAAGGTAGACTGCGGCGACAAGGGCATTTTTCAGATTTGCTGTGGGGCGGACAACGTAAAAACGGGCATTAAAGCCCCCTGCGCCCTGGAAGGGGCCTCCGTTTACGCGACGGCCAAAGACCACGTCACCGTAGAGGGCGTGATGAAAATCAAAAAGGGCAAGCTTCGCGGGATAGATTCCGAGGGAATGTTGTGCGCGGGCGTTGAAATAGGCGTAAACGGCGACATGTTTGACGGCGGTGACTACAACGGCCTGCTTATTCTCCCTTCGGAGTGGAAAAACGGCGAGGACGTAAAACCTTTGTTAGGTTTAGACGACTATATTTTTGATATAGCCGTTACGGCGAACAGGCCCGACTGCCAGAGCATTTTAGGCATCGCGAGAGAGGTCGCCGCCGTTTTAGGCAAGCCCTTAAAGCAACCCGACTACAGCTATACGCCCGTAAAAGAGAGCAAAAAGAGCGTAAAAGTGGAAATTCTCGCCCCTGAACTTTGCCCGAGGTATATAGCTCATTACGTAAAAGATATTGTTATAGCCCCCTCTCCCCTGTGGCTGAGAAAGAGGCTCGCCCTCTGCGGACTGCGTTCCATCAACAACGTTGTTGATATCACTAACTTTATTCTGTTAGAGTTAGGCCAGCCTATGCACGCGTTTGACCTTGCCACCATAGAAGGCAGCAGGATTGTCGTACGCAGGGCGAAGGACGGCGAAGAAATTGTTACGCTTGACGACAAAACGTTTAAACTTACAAGCGACAACCTTGTGATCTGCGACGGAAGCAAGCCCGCCGCCCTCGCCGGGATTATGGGCGGACTGAATACCGAAATCAAAGATAGCACCAAAGAAGTTTTATTCGAAAGCGCAAAATTCGCCCGCGACAACATAAGAAAGAGTTCTAGGGCCTTAGGGCAGAAGTCTGACTCGTCGGCCCTGTTTGAAAAGGGAATAAACGAATACACCACCGAACACGCCATGAAACGCGCCCTGCACCTTATAGAGGAGCTGCATTGCGGAACGGTTACCGACGTTGAATGCGATATGGTTACCCCCTACTCCAACACTCAGACCAAAAAGATGACGGTAAGCGTAAGCAAAATAAACGCCCTTTTAGGCATAGAAGTTCCGACTGAAACCATGGCGGACATTTTACAGCGTTTAAGTTTCGGCGTAAATATCGACGGAGACAATCTCAATCTTGAAGTTCCCCGCTGGAGGGAGGATATTGACCTGTACCCCGATATCGCCGAAGAGGTTATAAGAATGTACGGCTACGACCATATAAACGGAACATTCCTGCCTACGGCTACGATAACAAACGGCGGATTCAACGAAGAACAGAGGGCTGTAAACAGACTGAAAGACGTTCTCGCGGCCGAAGGCGTATCGGAATGTTCCTCATACTCCTTCTATTCGCCTAAGGATATAGACACGCTCCTCTACCCCGAAGACGCCCCCGAACGCAGGTACATTAAAATACTTAACCCTTTAAGCGAAGATC
>JAJPXK010000146.1:0-2373 GCA_021205485.1 Clostridia bacterium
AACGAATGTTTGACATATGCCAATTTTGGTGTATAATATAAAAGTATAGGGTGTGTTATTCCCTATATTATACCGATATTATAGTCGGTAAGTTCCCGTATCGTTACGGGATATGTAACCTGAGCCGAAAAATTATGGGCGAAGACAGGGCTTTATAAGTGTACGATTTTTTGAAAGCCGCATCTCCGCTTGGTTGAGTATTGCTCGGAAAACGACGGGGTTGACGTTGTTTATTGAGGTTTTATTCCTAATGCGATCCCAGCTCTATCCGATTTTTAACCTGTATGGCGATAGGTTTTATTGTGGTACAAAAAATTATAAGTACCACTGTCCACGGCAGGAATATTTGTAAATATTTTCTGTCAGAAGTAAGGACTGCCGCGATTCCGTGAGCAAATGCTCTGCGGCAGACGTTTTGACGGTTTTTTAAAAAGGTCAAGGCGTGGGCTTTTTTGTGATACAATTTTTTCGCAAAAAAGAGCGAAAAAATGGGAATTGAGTGCAAACAGCTACTCAAAGGTTGTATTACAAAATTACGCAAAACAGCTCTGTTTTAAGCGTAAAAGTCGTAAATAACGCCTAAAACAACTGTGGCAAAAATGAGAGTTTTAGCAACTCTCTAATCGTCGTTATGGAGTACGGCATAAAGCCGCCATAAGTAGGCGGACTAACTTAATATTTTTTATTTAAGTCGGTGATGAAAGTCAGCGGCTTTTTTGTCGTCCTTTTTACGGCAACAATACCCATACCTTTCGGTGTGGATATACACAAAAAGAAAACAAAACACGGAGGAACTATTATGAAAATCAGACCACCTTGAATTACAAAATCATAACAAAACCACAGCAAAAATCAACTGTAAGCAAACGTCAAGTAAAGTATTTTGAGCGTGAACTTTTATTGTGTAAAGTGTAGCCCACTACACTTTGCTGGCGCAAAGCCGTGGGCTCTGCCGAGAGCTTTTCGGCTGAAAAAAATATAAATTTATGGAGGAAACAAATATAAGCTATTTAGTATGTCATATGGAGAAATACCATAAAACAGACGTCGCCCCTATCGAACGCGAGAACGAACGGGACGGAACTTATCAAGGAGATAACCCACAGATAGACAGTAACCGCACTTGCGATAATTACCATATTGTAAAGCGCGATATGTCCTACACGGAGTTTATCAATGAAAGAATTAAAAGCCTTAACTTAAAGAACAAACCACGGAAAGACGCGGTAATTATGAACTCGTTTGTAATAAGCAGCGACGGTAAATTTTTTGAAGATATGCCGCCGTCGGAACAGAAGGCATTTTTTACGGACAGCGTAAAATTCTTTGCAGACAAATACGGTGAAGAAAATATAATCTCCGCTATCGTACATATGGACGAAACCACTCCGCACCTGCACTTGAACATTATACCCGTAACGGAAGGTAGATTATGCAGTAAGGCGCTGTACGATAAAAAGAAATTGTCTATATTGCAGACTGAGTTTCATGAGGCGGTTGGTATAAAATACGGGCTTGAGCGGGGAATTATAGGTAGCACTGCACATCATCTTGCAACGGCGGAACTTAAAGCGAAAAAGATTATAGAAGCTGCGGAGAAACGCGCCGCCGAGATAGACGAACAGACCCGTATCCAAAAGGATGAATATGATAAAACCGCTATCGCCCTTGACGGTATGAAAGGCGAAAAAGTAAAATTACAAACCGAGATAGACGACCTTGCCGGGTTAAAGTCGGATATGAAATCTGCGGCAAACGAGCCTACCCCTATGTTTGGCAAAAACGAGGTTATAAAGTCTTTGCGGGCGGAGAACGTCAAACTCAAATATGAACTTGACATAAAGAACAAGGATAACGGCAGTTTATTTAAACTCTTGCAGGAGAGTAAAGAGCGCGAAGAAAAATATGGAACGGCGTACAGGGCGGTAAAAGATATTTTATCTGTTTACCCTGACGAGTTCTACGACTTGCTCAACAAATCAAGAGATAAGAAAATCCTTAAGCCTACGCCTTTCAAGTCCAACCGCAGCGATAAGGGCGGTATGTAAAAACAATTATAACTTAATATAAAAATATAAAATTTAATAATTATAGTCCCTTTGTACTCATAGGGATTGCGGGCGTTGAAAAGATATTGCCGCCCGCAACGGTTATCGTTACCGTACAAAACCGGAAAATATTATAGCAGCCGTGCCGCGGTAAGTTGACGTGGTGCGGCTACCCTTCCCGTTCGGGCTACTATGACATAATACGGAATTAAATATAAGAACCGAATTGATATTGATGTCCACAGCCGACGGAAGGTGAAATGTAGAAAGGTTTTAAAAAGGATCGGAAAAATTTTAACTGGTCCCTTGCATTCAACTAATAAAT
>JAJPXK010000146.1:2383-3005 GCA_021205485.1 Clostridia bacterium
CAAGGCGGAGATAAGCCGAAACCTAAAAGAAGATTTAGCGACTTCAGCAAATGAAGTTACTGCCTACTACAAAGAGCAGGTTGACAACGCTATCTCGCCCGTAAACAAGGAACTCAAGGAAGTTAAAGCCGAGATAGCCGAACAGACCTATCAGATGCGTTTACGGGGCAAAGTGCATAACATACTCTTTTGGGCTACGCCCGTGCTATTGCTCGTGCAGAGTTTTATATCGGTACTGCTGTTATTGAAGTAATATCCACGCAGGAGAGAAAATTATTATTAGTTGTAATACCGTAGTAAGTTGATACGGTATTGCAGAGCCTTTCTGTTATGGCTATTTTTTACACAATATGGCGCAAATGTAAGCCGCCGAGGTGATATTAGTGTACCCCGCCGACAGGAAGTTAAAAAGTAGAAAGGTATTTATAAAGGGAATTTTATGAGAAAATTTTTAACTGGTCCCTTGCATTCAACTAATAAATATTGTAGAATATAAACACGGGCAAACCTTACCCGTGAATTAACTCACGGAGGAAAATGACACAAGAAGATTACAACAGCGCAAATAAAGTTTATTATTACGAGGACGGTCATCCGTTCTGTTTTATAAGAAAGAGAGAAA
>JAJPXK010000104.1 GCA_021205485.1 Clostridia bacterium
ATATTTGGTATATTATTTAAGCGTTCGGGAGCTTAGCTCAGTTGGGAGAGCACCTGCCCTACAAGCAGTGGGTCACAGGTTCGAGCCCTGTAGCTCCCACCAATAAATAGTGCGTATGAATATCATGCGGGAATGGCTCAGTGGTAGAGCGTCACCTTGCCAAGGTGAATGTCGCGGGTTCGAATCTCGTTTCCCGCTCCATTTATTCATCGCACTATTTTTTTATTACACCGAGCGTATGGCGCTATAGCCAAGAGGTAAGGCCAGGGTCTGCAAAACCCTCATCCCCCGGTTCAAATCCGGGTGGCGCCTCCAACACATAAGCGTCTTAAGTTTTCTTAAGACGCTTATAACTTATTTTGCCCCTCATCGGAGCATAACAAACGCACACGCTTGTGTGGCGGAATAGGCAGACGCAAGGGACTTAAAATCCCTCGGTAGCGATACCGTATCGGTTCAAGTCCGATCACAAGCACCATCAAGAAAAGAGGCATTTTTGCCTCTTTTTTTGATATTTTAAGGTGGATTTGACAATCCGCGTTTGGAAAATGTGAATTTGAACAGAATTAACACTAAATTTTGTTAATTTCTATTTCTAAACCCCGATTTTGGGTGCAAATCTGATTGTTAAGTTTTAACATCGGGCTTTTTTACACCTTGTAATCAAACTTTTTCATCTCGTCAATCTGTAAATCTTCGTTTTTATCAAGGTGAGTGTACACGGTTGATGTAATGCTCGTATCTGCGGCGTGCCCTACCCACATCGAAACAATCTCGCATCTGATATCACATTCCTGACACCTTATAACGCTGTCATATTTAGTGTTATATAATGCGGATATGGATATAACCGCATACTGGCTGAATAAAAAACTTAAGAGAACGAAAGACGGCAAGTGCTACTATTACTACCCGTACACCCGTTGCGAGATTGACGACACGCAAACGGTCTACGTTGACGGCAAGGAGTATATCCGTATAGAAGTTACCGAAGAACAGTGGAAAGCCCTGACTAAAGAAGACAACAAGGAGTACAACAGCGACCGCCGCGCCCATAACAAAGACTGGACTGCCGACACGCCCAAGATACAAAAAATTGACGATGACTAAATAGACTATTGGAACGACCGTGCCGAAGACAAATCTGCCCATAACCACGCTTACGATGTCTGCGATAAAATTGATATAAAAACGCTTATAAACGGGTTGCCCGCTATAGAACGGAATATTTACTATTTAGACAAAGCCGGCTATTCGCAGGCGGAGATAGCGGAGATTTTAAAAATCAACCAGTCCACCGTTTCCCGCAAGTTGGATTATCTATACTGTCTTATAGATAGCGTCCGATTTGACGACGGCGACCGCAGTCATAGGGAAGTTATGTTTGAAGTCGCATGGGAAGATTATTTACGCAACCGCCATATGAAAAACGATATGGACGTCCGCGCCTATATGTTCCAGCTAAAAGCAGGGCAAACCTTTTTGGATTCACTTTATAAATGGTACTGTACTCCTAAAGAGCTTTTGCGCTATATCATCCGCTATATGATGGTTGGCGGAAAAGAAACCCAAGAGCAACTTTTATCGCAGGTATCTACATACGCAGTAGAGTTTTATAATAAAAATTTTGACTGTGAGCCGCAATGGCTTCAGATGCTGTGCTTGCGTGTTATGCAGGAATTGGAGCGGCGTGTTATGGTAATGCAAGAGCCTGTGGAGAGTCCGTTCCGCAATATGGAGCGTGAGATTGAAAAAATCGCCCGCCGCCGCAAGATGAGTTATGATTTTTACGTTGATGAAGTTTTAGCCCGCAAGTACGCCATCCGCCGCAACCGATATATTGCAACTTACGCCCGCCGCATAGCTACGAAATAACGGGATAAAAATACAAGACACTCCTTAAAACAAGAAATCGCCCTGCTTGACGCCAAACGTAAAGCATTGGAATCCGATTTAAGCACCGCTATCCACAGGTTTATGGAAAACAATTCTATGTAAAAAATACACAAAATATTTATAAAATCAAATTTTTGAAAATATAATCACTTTTTGCAAAATCATAATAGCCTTAGCTCTTGTTTTTAGCGGTAAAATATGATATAATATACAAAGACCAGTTATATAAATCATTGTAACTTAAAATTTGTCTGTTTAAAGAGGGCAAAATGGGATTTTTTGATAAGTTGTTTAATAAAAAAGCTGTTGCCATTCCAAAGGAATATAAAGCAGCTTTATCATTTAATGATGAGATGGTAAATCTTTTATCGCTCGATAAGTACATAGCAAGAAGCGATTATAAATTCCTTATTGAACAATACAAGGAAGATTATACGTTCTTTGAGAATATGAAACGAGCCAATGCTATTTCATATTATTGCAAACAGAATAAACTTCAAGAAAAGGAAGTAGAAAAGTTCCTTTGTTGTTATGCGGATATAATGGATATAGTTAAAGGTTCGTCTATATTTGATGATCATAATAATTCCTTTTTGCTTGACCATTTGGACAAAGAAAAAGCATATTTAGACAAGATTTTGTACGAAGTTGACCCAAATATTATGCTTGATGAAGAACAACGTAAGGTGGTTCTGTCTGATGAAGATTACACCCTTGTGATAGCTGGTGCTGGGGCAGGTAAAACAACTACCGTCGCGGCAAAGGTGCGTTACCTGGTGCAGAAAAAGAATATAGATCCCAAGCAAATACTTGTTATCTCGTTTACAAATAAGGCGGTTGGAGAGTTAAGAGAAAGAATCAACGAGCAGCTTGCTATTCCGTGCCCCATTACGACCTTTCATAAAACGGGCAATGCAATATTACGCAAACAAGATGATGTAAAAAAGGCAATCGTAACTGAAGGTTTTTTATTTAAAACGATAAATAATTACCTTAAAAGCAATATTCTTGAACAACCCGAGTTGGTCGATAAACTTATAATGTTTTTCGGCGCTTATTTTGATGCTCCTTATGA
>JAJPXK010000120.1 GCA_021205485.1 Clostridia bacterium
ATTGTAAAAGGTTTCAGATTATATGGTGCAAAACGTAGCCGAAGAATCTCCTTCCGACCGCATCTTTCTCATCATTTTTTATTACTTAAAAAATTTTTTATAAAGTCACGTTTATAAACTTTTATACGAGTCAATAACTACCCCGAAGCGACTTCGGGGGGATTTTTTATGAGGGCAGCAAAAACTTTTTTAATTTTTATCGCCGCCATGGCCTCAGCCCTTCTTATTGTTTTGCTTCCGCAAAGGCTGGCGTTTGACGAAGGCGAAAGCTACACCTTCTTTTGCGGCGACACCTCGGCCGACTGCAGAATAATTACCGTAGATAAAAACGCCTCGCTGTACAAGCTCGCCTTAAAGGACGTCTGCGGCGAAAGCACCCTGTATCCCTCGTTAGACGTGCAGAGCTTTTTACAGAAAGTGAACGGCGAAATTATTTTTACCGAAGAACTTTCTGACAGCGTGAACTACTACTGCAAGGCAGACCTTGAGTACTCGGTCGCCCTGTACGGGGAGCAGATTAACCTGCACATATGCGTAAAACAACAGGGCGTGACGGTGGCGTCGCCGATAATTTTCGGCGGATATTAAATAAAATTTTTGCTGCGGATGTATAACGGCCGAAAAAGCCGTCAATAATCTACCCCGCAGTACATAAAAGGAGTATTAAAAATGAGCGAACAGGAAAAGAAACCTAAAAACAAAAAATTATTGACTTACTATCTGATATTAGGCGTGTGCATTTTAATTATCGCGGCAATAACCGTAGGCGTGATATTCGCCGTTACGGGCACACAATCCCCCGATATAACCATAGACGCCGGCGGAACCTCTCAGCCAGACGAAAGCAATTCCGGCAGTTCAGACGAAGAAAATTCGGGCGACGAAGGCAACGCCGATGAGGGAAACGCGGGCGGCGACGTACAGGATACCTCTACCGCCACGGTATTTATTTTGCCCGTCGAAAGTACAGCCGCGGCTACAAACTGCTACGGATTTTACTACAATTCCACGTTAGACCGCTACTATCTGCATACGGGCATTGACTTTTCGGCCGATGCGGGAACGGAAGTTTACGCGGCGATAGACGGCACGGTAGAGAGCATAACCACGGGCGATATTTTAAAGGGTTCGGTTATAACCCTGTCGCATACGGGCGGCATAACCACGGTATATACTTTTATCGAACCCGCTGAAAATCTTGCGGTAGGCGACAGCGTCTCCCGCGGAGACGTGATAGGCGCGGTTGCCGAAGCCGCGGGCGAGGAGTACAAAGAGGGGGCTCATCTGCACTTTGAAGTGTACGCGAACGGCTCGGCCGTAGACCCCGAACTTTACCTTGAAATAGAAAATAAATAACTTTTTCATCCCCCCTTCCCTTGCGGCCCCCGCAGGGGATTTTTTTAGGTTTTAATAAGGCGAACCCTCCGCCACTAAAGTGGCCCTCCTCTACTGTGTATGCTACGCTACCCTAATAGGGGAGGCGAAAGGGTCAGATATCCCCTCATCCGTCAACTCTGTTGACACCTTCCCCCGCAGGGGGGGGGAAGGCAAGGAGCGACAGCTTTCATTTCATCGCGGGCACCCGCGAAAAACAAACCATATGCAACGCATCAAAAAATTCCACCTCTTTCTTCCCGCAATTATTGCAAAATGATAAAATTCGGGTTATAATATAACAAAACCATCGGAGGAATTTTTATGGAAGTTTTACAGGCCATAACGGGAAGACGGAGCGTCCGCAAATTTAAAAACGAGCCCGTGCCCGACGAACATTTAAGAATAATGCTTGACGCCGCTATGCACTGCCCGAGCGCGTGCAACAGGCGCCCTTACGAATTTTACGTAATCAAAAACGAGGCGGTAAAGGAAAAAATTTCCGCAATAAGCCCTAACTGGCGCATGCTTAAAAACGCGGGGGCGGTAATAGTCGTATGCGGCAGGCTCGACCTTGAGGAAGGCATGCACTCCTTCTGGCAGCAGGACTGCTCGGCGGCCACGCAAAACATATTGCTTGCGGCATATTCATTAGGCTATGGCGCGTGCTGGTGCGGCTGTCACCCCGTAACCGAACGGGAAGAGGGTGTAAGCGAAGCGCTTGATTTAATGGAAAGCACCGTACCCCTTTCCGTGATCGCCGTAGGCGTCGCCGACGAAGCTCCCGCCGAGAAAGGTTTTTACGACGAAACCCGCGTGACTTTTATTTAAAATATGGTGAAAAATCAGGACTACGCGTACAAATGCGTAGTCCTGATTGCAATTTTTTATTTTACTTTGTATTTGCATTTTATAAATTTCATATCGCACGTTTCAAATTTATCTTCCTGTCTTCGCTCCATTTGTCTGCTCAAAATATATTCATCGGTAATTAAAACAAGGTATTGTCTGCCGTCCTTTTCGGCAAGATAATATTGCTTATCAGTACTTTTTGCAGAATTGTAAACTTCCGCCGTGCCGAAGGGCGCGTCCGTAAATATGCCTATAAGATTGTCGAATATCTTTTCTTTTTTTGTAAGTTTAGTCTTTGCGATAAGCGGATGTATTTCGGCGTCCGGATATTTTTCACGCACAATTTTATCTTTAACTTTTTTACGCCCGCCTTTGCCGTACAAAGATAAATTTATAGGTTCTTTTATTGCCGTATCATAAAAATTTTGCCCGTTATCTAAAAGGTAATCTATACTGACGTCTAACAGCTTTGCTATAGCCGCAAGGTTTTCAATGTCCGGCAGTCCGTTGCCTGTTTCCCATTTTGTCACCGCCTGCCGTGAAACGCACAGCTTTTCGGCAAATTGTTCTTGCGATAGACCGGCTTTTATTCTCGCTTGTTTAATCTTTTCGCTTGTTGTCATGATATGCCTCCTAAGATTTTGCTGTATTCATTATCGGGTATAATATTAAATTTTGCAAGAATATAACCGTTTCTTTAATGCTACTTATCGTAGCGTTACCCGTTTCTGC
>JAJPXK010000041.1 GCA_021205485.1 Clostridia bacterium
AGCTGCATTACAAATTCGTAGTGGAAGTTAGGAATATCGTTGCCGTAGTTATCCCCGGCGCCCCTTAAAATGGCGGGCGCGAGGGGGTTGCCGTCAGTCTTCACCTGCCAGCCGTTTAACTTAAACGTCTGCCCGCTCTGCGCGGCGTATATGGAATTCAGAAGAGCCATAATGCTGCCGCTCATCGGGTTTTTGACGCCCGTGGCTACGTCTACGCCGCTGGCCACCAGTCTGTGGAGCTGGTTTTCGCAGCTTCTCGCCCCTACGGCGATGTAAGAGAGCAGATCTTCAACATACCCGATATTGGCGGGATAGAGCATTTCGTCGGCGGCGGTGAGTCCGCTTAACTCCATAGCGGCGATATTGAGCTCCCTTATCGTTATTATGCCCTTAAAAATAACCACGCCCTTTGTAGGGTCGGGCTGAGAGAACATTCCCTTGTAGCCTACGCCCTTTGTGCGGGGTTTGTTGGTGTATATGCGGGGGATTAATACAAGCTTGTCCTTAACCTTTTCGTTGAGTTTGCCAAGCCTTTCCACATAGTCCAGAACGGGGGCCTTTTCGTGAGCCGAGCAGGGCCCTACTATAACGAGCATTTTGTCGCTAACGCCCGTTATGACGTCGGTTATGAGTTTGTCGCGTTCCGCCTTTACCGATTTAAGACTGTCGGGCAAGGGAAATAAATTTTTTATATCCTCGGGATCGGGGATTTTTACCTGTCTTTCAAACATTTTTAGCCTCCAACAATTTTTTCATATCCTCCGCAATTTTTTGCGGAATGTAAAAATCGTAATCTTTTTTGAATTTTACCGAATTTTTTACCAGGGTAGAGCTTATCTGGATATTCTCCTGAACGGCGGGAATGTAAATTTCTTCAAGCTCTGGCATGAGCTTTTTGCTGGCGAAGTAGTCGGCGTTTTCGTACTCAAAGTCTATGGTGTTGCGTACGCCGCGCACGTAGAACACGGTGCCCTCCTGTTTTAACAGATCTACCGCCGCCCCGCAGAAAGAAATTACCTTTACCCCCTTGGCATCATCGAACAATTTAGTTAAAAGGGCCACCCTTTCCTCTGCCGTAAAAAATGGTTTTTTGGCCGTGTTTATCATTACGGCGACCACCACTTCGTCAAAAAGCTTGAGGCAGGTCTGCACAACGGCCTGATGCCCCGCGGTAGGCGGGTCAAAGGTGCCAGCGAATACGCACTTTTTCATATTTAAACTTCTTCCTTTTTAAAAAAAGACAGGTACGTTTTGCCGTACTTGCGTTCGTCGTACTTTTCAAGCCCGTCTATAACGCCTTCAAAGCTTCGGTCCCGCTCGTAAACGGCTACGCCGCCAGAGGTTAAAAGATTGAGCTTTGAAATTAATTGAAGGGCATATATGCCGCAATCATCGGCGTACGGCGGGTCAATAAATATTATATCGAACGGCTTTTTCAGACTGTTTAAACAGTCGGCGTAGTCAGCCCTTGTAATCTGTATATCGTGAACGCCCGAAAGCTTTTTTATGTTGGACATCGCCACATTGAGGCTTTCTTTAGACGCGTCGTTGAAGTGGACGAAGTCCGCCCCGCGCGAAAGGCACTCTATGCCGAGGCTGCCGCTTCCGCAAAACAGGTCCAGCGCCCTCGCTCCCGAGACCCTGGACATCAGGATGTTGAATAAACTTTCCTTAACCCTGTCCGCGGTAGGCCTTATGCCGCCTACGTTAAATTCTTTAAGCGCGAGCCCGCGATACTTTCCGCTGATTACCCTCATTTTCTGCCGTTCTTTTTGTTTCCGTAGTCGTTCTCTTCGTAGTAGTGCTTCTTTTTGCCCTTACGCCTGTCGTCTTCGGCGCGTTTTATCTTTTGCTGACGCTTCCGTTCCCAGGACTTTCCGTATATGTAGAAGCCGCCCGAAACGGCCACGGGCAATAAAACCATAAAGAAGTAATAGGGGTCGGGAATGTTCCCTATAAGGTCAAAGGGCGCCGAGGCCCAGCCGCAGGCGTAGCTTATAAGAAAATCGATTATATCAAAGTCGCCGAAGCAGTCTATCGTCTGCATTATAATAAAGGGCACCGAGCTTATAAGGCCTATAACAAAGCCCTTCCAGGGGGCGTATTCGCCCGTTCTTAACAACACCTTTTCGTCGGCGATGCCCGCCTTGCGTTTCACCTCGTTAGAGACGCTTACCTTGTAAGCTTCCGCCCCGTTGGACCGGCCGAAGACGACAAGCGAGCCTATAACAAAGGCCTCGCCGCCGACTACCGCCAATAGCTGTACGGCAAATTCGTCGGTGTACGTCATAAACACTATTATCAGCGAAGAAAATACGCACATTACTATAAATGAGAACGCCGCCCCCCTTAAAAGGTCTACAACCTCAAGCCAGAATTTTTTATTTTTCTGCTTTGAGGTAAGCTCCTCTTTAACTTTTTCAGGCTTTACTTCCGCCTTTTCTTCCTGTATTTCTTCGGTATTATTTTCTGCCAAAGCTGTAAATCCCCCTTTCACATAAAAATACGTCCAGCGGCTCGTCCCCTTCGTCTTCGGGGAGCCGCTCGCAAAGCTGTACGCCGTAGCCGAGCCCTACCCGCAATGCGTCGGATTTGCTTAAATATCTGTCGTAATACCCTCCGCCGTAGCCTAAGCGGCAGCCGTTAAAGTCAACGGCGAGCAGAGGAATTACAGCGACGTCTATTTTTCCCGCATAGGCGGGGCCAGTAGGCTCGTCCACACCGAAAGCCCCCTTTTTTGTTTCGCCGTACGGCGCGGGAACTATGTCTTTACCCTCCACGCGGGGAAGATAAACCTGTTTGTCCGAGGATATAAGCCAGTCAATCAAGCCCTTTGGGTCGGCCTCGGTTCCAAAGCTGTTGTAAACCAAAAAGCGGTCGAACGAGACGTAGGCCGCGGCAAAGCACTCTAAATTCGCCCTGTCGGCATC
>JAJPXK010000061.1 GCA_021205485.1 Clostridia bacterium
ATATTATATGTTATTCAAAATATAAATTCGGAAAATTGGCTTAAATTTTCCGGAATTTCAAAATAAAAGAAGAAATTATACGCAAAAAAACGCCGCGGGCGAAGTTTACATTCGCCCGCGGCAAAAAAATATTTAATTAAAAAATCGGATAATTTTTGATTCGATATTAAAATTCGTTCGCGCGTAATTTTGTTACGCCGACTCTATCCACGCTGAAAATTCTTCAATAATTCCCCTGCGAAACAGGTTGTTCAAATAATCTGCGGCGGCGTCATTGTAATATATATCCCTTAAAAAAGCCTCCATCGTCAGCTTTTTTACAAGAAATTTTGTAAAGCTCCCCGACAACGGATAGGTTATTTCTTCCCCGGTGGCAAAAAATTTATCATTGTCGAGCAATGTCGGAACGTCTGGCAGCAGACCTGAATCCAGCAATTCCCTGCATACAACCTCGTTGCTCCTGCCCTGCCACTCTTTGTCAAAATACATGGCCAACCCTTCGCTTATGAAAGCCGAAGTCGGCTTTTTTAAGCTGAAAGAAATTATATGCGCGTCCTCGTGCATGCCTGTGCCCTTTACGGCATCATTGTATACGGCGAATATTTTATTCGGCCGCTTGACAAAGCCGTTGCAAGGCTCGCCGTCGCCATATAAAACGCCAAGCTCCCGCGGGGTATCGGCGAGCCAGTATTCCAGCCTGAAATCGGGGTATATATTAAGCTCTTCGGTTATTTTTTTGTAACATTCTTCCTGCCGCTCGGCGATTTCGGTTATATTTTTTAAGGCGAACGAATCTGGTTTGCAATAAAAATCGTAATGAGCCGATTTATAGCGGCAAACATATTCTTTCATAATCAATTACCATAAAAGCTTTTTATTTTATTTATATTGAGGAAAAGTTTATACCCCTCATTCGTCCGCTTTGCCGGTGCCTAACCATCAAGCGGTAATCGCCGCATATGCGGCGGGCAATTAAGAATTTATACCGCAATTACAAATTTATGCTAAAGGGAAGGTCTGCCGCCTTCCCTTTGTCAGTTTATATTTTATTCCATAGAGACGAAGTAGTAATAAACGGGCTGGCCGCCGTAATGGAAATCCACGTCGCAATCGGGGAATTCTTCGGCTACTTTCGCCGCCAAAGCTTCGGCGTCGGCTTCCTCTACCCCTTCGCCGTAGTAAAGGGTAATCATCTCGTGGTCGGGGTTCTTCATGGCGTGTATAAGCTTTATGGTAGTTTCGCCAATATCGGCGCCCTTCGCGAGAATCTTTTTGGAGTCAAGCCCTATTATATCGCCTTTTTTAAGCTTGAAGCCGTTCATCGTAGTGTCGCGCACGGCGTAAGTAACTTGCCCCGCCGCCACGTTGTCTATGGCGTGCGTCATATTGGTCTTGTTTACGCGTACCGACTCTTCGGGGTTGAAGGCGAGGGCCGCCGCAAACCCCTGAGGAACGTTTTTGGTAGGTATAACGTGTATCGTCCGGTTTGTAACAAGGTCTTTGGCCTGCTCTGCCGCGAGTATTATGTTGGAGTTGTTAGGGAACACAAACACGTTTGACGCGTTTATCTTCTGCACGGCGGTAGCTATATCCTGCGCGGAAGGGTTCATCGTCTGCCCGCCTTCCATTACCCTGTCGCACATCAAATCCTTGAAGATTTCAGAAAGGCCTTCGCCCGCGCTTATGGCGAGCATGCCCATCTCCTTCTTTTCGGCCTCGAGCTTGGCTTTAAGCTCGCGGTTTTCTTCAAGCATATTCTCTATCTTTATTCTGTCCAGCTCGCCGAGTTCCAAAGCGTACGAAAGGGCGATGCCGGGTATATTCGTGTGTACGTGTACTTTTACTAAGTCCAGATCGCCTATACAGATTACGCTGTCGCCTATCTGCATAAGTTTTTCTTTCAATTTATCTATATCGGCGAGGGTGGTCATCTGCTTTAAGTGGATGATGAAGTATTCGGTGCAGTACGCGAACTCTATTTCGCCGAGGTCAAGGTTTATTATGTCTGAATTGTCGCCGAATTCGGCTTCTTTTTTAGCGGGGGCCGCGTCGGTAGGAACGTCGTCCACGCCGAGCTCTTCGCCTGTTAGGGCGGCTAAAAAGCCCCTCATTATCGTCATAAGGCCTACGCCGCCGCTGTCTACAACGCCCGCTTTTTTAAGCACGGGCAGAAGTTCGGGCGTGTGCGCCAGGGCCTCGTCGCCTACGGCTATCACCGCGTTAAAAAAGTCGACAAAATCTTTATTCTTGCCCGCAAGCTTAGGGGCGGCCTCGCTCATCATTCTTACAACCGTTAAAATCGTGCCTTCCTTAGGCTTAGAAACGGCGCTGTAAGCGACTTTTGTGCCCGATTCCATAGCTTTAGCGAACGTCTTTGTGTCTACGTTCTGCGTACATTCGCGAAGCACCGTGCAGATGCCCCTGAAAATCTGGCTTGTGATAACGCCCGAGTTGCCCCTCGCGCCCCTTAAAGCGCCCTTAGACACGGCGTCGCATATTTCCTGGAATCTGTTTGACGAGCAGGCGTTCATCTCTGAGATGGCCGACTGCATGGTAAGCGACATATTTGTGCCCGTGTCGCCGTCGGGTACGGGGAATACGTTGAGCGCGTCAACTTTCGCCCTGTTTATCTCTAACATTCTGGCACCGCTCACAACCATTTTTCTGAAGTCGGTGCTGTTAATGACTTTTGGCATTATAACTCCTTAAAATCTAAATGCGATAAGGCAACACCTGTTTTAAGCGTTGCCTGAATATGGAGGTTAAAGCTTAACCCCCATTATATTTACGTTGACTGAATCCACTATCATTCCCGAAAAGCGTTCGACTTTGTACTTGACTCCCTCTTTAAGCGCTTCGGCCACGGCGTTTATAGACACGCCGTACTTTACAATGACATAGACGTCAATAAAAATTCTGTCGCCATTGGTGACAACCTTTATCCCCTTCGCGCCTGACTGCTTTTTTAAAAGATACGCGACGGAATCTTTGAACCGGCGGGGAACAAGGTCTACAATGCCGTAACAATCAAGCGCGGCGAAAGCCGCAACTTTTTCCAGAACTTTGTCGGATATTGAAATTTTACCGTAAACGTTGCTTGTGTTAACTGACATATTAACTCCTGTCAAATGCTATTTTATACTATTTAAACATTTTTTGCAAGTCTTTAATTGCCGATTTATGCAGTTTTTGCGTCTGTACCCGTTTTTCTATGTAAAATAAATAAAAAAATTTATGCTCAACTCAACTTTTTTGATTGATTTTTTTGCAAATAGGTGATATATTATTATAGCTGTTTTAATTACGGCTTTATTCACACGCTAAAAAAAGCGTATTACCCTACGGAGGTGTATAGATTATGTCAAGAGTTTGCAGCGTATGCGGTAAGGGTCAGACGTCGGGAAACAACGTGAGCCACTCCAAAAGAAGGACCAGAAGGACCTTCAAAGCCAACGTGCAGAAAATAAGCTACGTTGATAAGAGCGGCAAGGTGGTTACAGACTACGTCTGCACAAGATGCATGAAGACCATCGAAAGGGCTTAAGTTTTATTTGCGGAAAGAAATTTTCCGTAAAAGTTTTTTCACGCAGAAATTTAAGGGCGGCACGCTGTGCCGCCCTTTAAAATTTTATTTTTTGTTATTCGGAATATTTTCAAAAACTATTCCGCCGCGGCGGCGATAGTCTTTTGTCCGTTTTTAAGCTTCTGCATGCTTAAAATATGCAGCTCTTCTGCGGCGAAAGATATCTTCATAATGCACCCCCTTACATTTATAGGGTGCAGCCAGAAGCTGTCGTCGGCGTTTGACAGGCTTACGCAGTCGCCGAAAAACTGTTTGCGGCTTCTGCCCCTGTGGTCAAAATCTATCTGTATTGAATCGAGTTCGTTAGGAGTAAAATGCATTTCAAGCGGCTCGCCGTAATAGTTGCAGGAAAAATATGTGCCCGTCATATCCTGCCTGAATTTGCCCTTGCCCTGCGAAAAATACTTGTTTTTAGGCAAATTGTAGACTTCTACCTCGTCCTCAAAAAGGTATGTACCCTGCTCTACTTCCCTTTTTACGTTGCCGCGTTCCCATTTAAACCAGTCGGGGATATGCGGAAAGCGGGTATTCCCGTCATACGCTTCAAGGCGGCCGTATTCGGTCATATTCCATTTTTTGCCGCAATGCCTGCATTCAAGAGTTGTACCGTAAGAATACATTTCAAACTCAGCGCCGCATTCGCAGCACTGATATAATATATGGTGGAGGCCTTTGGCCCTCTTTTTATATTTTAACGATATTTTATTGTCGTACTGGTACTTGAAATCGTCATATACAAAATTTTCCTGTATACGCCTGTTCAGCTCCTCGGCGGAAAGGGTCTGCACTTCCTCCGCCGTGGCTATGCACTTTAATTTTGACTCCACATGCGGGCGGCGGGCATAAAAATGCCCCTTGTTCCACTGCGGCATACATATAAAGTTGCCGTAAAATATGCCTATAACCAGAGGAACTTTTAAAAGTTTTGCCATTTTGCCGAGCGAAGGCGGCACGTAGTTAGGCGTTCCGTCAAAGGAATACCTCGCCTCGGGGTAAACCACAAGGGGCGTTCCGTAATTTTCTACGCAGTACTTCATATTCCTTATAAGGTTAAAATCCTGCACGAATTTGCGTTTTACTATGCAGCCTGTAAGGCGGGTGAAGCGGATGGTTCTGTAGTGAACGCTGTCTATGGCTATAACGTAATTCATATTATATGGTTTTATAGACTTTAACAGCAGGCGGTGATCCATCTTGCTGGCGTGGTTGCACAGCAAAAAATAAGGGGGCTTTATACCCTCCATATTCACCTTTTCGCATTTAAATCCAAGCCCCGCGATGACGGGGTTTAACGCAAAGAATTTTATAAGCCCCATAAAAACCTTGCTCGGTTTGCGGGGTTTTTGCGTGAAGTCGTAACGCTTAATCTCTTTATTATACTTTTTCATATTTCGTGTACCCGTATAACTTCTTAAGTAAGCCGATAATTTAATGATGAAATTATACATATAAAGTTTATCACAGAATATGGATTCCGTCAATAATAATTTTGGATGAGAAACAATTTTACAATAAATATATAATTTGCGGCCGCGTAGCTTTTAGCTGCGCGGCCGCAAAAAGTTGTCTGTAATTTTAGCCCCACGTTCGGTTTTCTTTAAACCACTCGGTATCTTTAAGTTTCGTAGTGTTGTTTGAACACCATAATTTAAGGCTCGCTTCCTCCTCGTCCTCCGACTTGGAGTAATAGAAGACGATATTGCCGTTCATTGAGGTATAGCTGTACTTTTTATTTTCAAAGTCTTCTATGTCCGCAAGTGTAGTTACATAAATATTTTCGGTATATTTGCTTGCGTTTGTTATCATTGTCTGCGTAGGGAAAGTGTTATCGTTATTGGTAGTATATTCGGGCGAACCGCAGCAACAGCAAACTGCAATATTTTTAGGCTGTATTACCGCAAGCAGCTTTGCCGTAGACGAAGTTTTACTGCCGTGGTGCCCTGCCTTGTAAAGCTCTACCTTTGGTAAAACGTCGTATTCCGATTTACTGTTTGTTGAATCAGCATAGTAGTCTACCATCCTGCTTTCGCCGTCTTCTTCCAAATCGCCTGTAAACAGGTAATTGAGATTGCCGTCCGCTGTTTCCTGCGTTAACAGCATAACTACCGAATGGTTGTTGTTATCGTCGGACTCATTGTAGTAGTAATAGCTGTAGAGTATATTCATAGAAACCGTCTGCTCATCGTCAAGGTAGTACTGCCTTTTTGCATCGCCTTCTTCATCGTAGCACTGGCTGGCAGTATAGACGGTTGTGCCGTTTGCAGAAAGACTACTGATAGCTGATTCTACATTTGGTGCAATCTGGCTGGTGGCATTGCTGTTATTGTACATTATAATAGTTTCAATCTCGTACTGGTAAAATATACCTGTCCGTGTATCGCCGCTCTTATTTCCGTAAAAGCCTGCTATATGGTCTTGGTCGGAATGAGTTACAATCACGTATTCAAGCACACCGTCTGTACAATATTGGTCTATGTAACTTTTAAGCGTAGTTGCACTACCCTGCCTTGAACCTGCGTCAATCAAAACCTCGGTATCGCCGCATTTAATTAAAGTACAGTCGCCCGTATACTTGTTGCCGAGCTCTAAAAAATGTATAGAAAAGTCTGCCGTTATTATATCCTCTTTAGCCCCTTCTGCGATCTCGGTCTCAGTGCCTGACGAGCCGTCGCCTTCCGAAGAACTGTCGCTTTGCGAACTTGACCCCGTACTATCCTGCGACGAAGTGCTGTCGTAATGGCTGTGCGAGCTTTCCTCTGACGAGCCGCCCGCGATATCATAATCGAACGGCAAGTAGTCGAGCAGCATATCGCAGCCGCCAAAGGCTGTGGCTGAAGCTACTATCGCTGCGCTGAAAATTACGGCGAGCAGCCTTAATTTGCCTCTTTTCATATCTCTCCTTTAAGCATAGCCGCCCTTTAAGTAAAAAGGACGGCATATATGTTTGAATTAAATTATTTTAAAGCCTTAATCTGGCTGTCTATGCGTTCCTTCATTTCAAGGTATTTTTCAAGCTTGGCCCTCTCCTCGTCCACAAGCTTTTTAGGGGCCTTGGACATAAAGCCCTGGTTGTTGAGTTTGCCGTCGGCGCGGCGGATTTCCGCCATAACCTTTTCAAGCTCGCCTTCAAGCCTCTCGCGCTCCTTCTGCGCGTCCACAAGGTCGCCCATAGGCACGTAAATTGTGGCGCAGCTTACCACCTTCGCGGCGGCGTTTTCGCCCGCCTCCTCGCCTGAGGATATAAACTTAATCTCAGAAGCCCCCGCAAGCCGTTTAATGCTCTCCTCGTTGGCGGATATAAGGCGTTTGCTGTCGGTTACAAGGTACAAAGTTACCTTTTTAGAGGGCGCGCATCCCGTTTCGGTCTTTAAATTCCTTACCGCCTTGATTATATCCCTCACTCCTTCGAACACGGCCGCTTCCTTGCGGTAATTTAAACGGGAATTGTAGCGGGGATAGGCTGCGAGCATTATCTTGCCCTCGGTATTCGGCATATTCTGCCATATCTCCTCGGTGATATAGGGTATAAAGGGATGCAGAAGTTTTAAGGCGTTTTCAAGCACAAATAAAAGTACGGAAACCGCGTTGTCCTTTTTTACGTCGTCGTCAGACCATAAAGCCGACTTGGTAAACTCTATGTACCAGTCGCAGAAGTCGTACCACATAAAGTCGTACGCCGTCTGGCAGGCGATGCCGAGTTCAAATTTATCCAGAGCCAGAGTTACGTCGCGTATGGTAGATTGCAGGCGGGAAATTATCCATTTATCGGCGTGGTTTAACCTTATCTCTTTTACAGGCTTTATGTTCCTGCCCTCGCTGTTCATAATAACGTAGCGGCTGGCGTTCCATATTTTATTCATAAAGCCCGCGGCGGACTGTGCTTTCGCATCGGAATAACGCACGTCGTTGCCCGTGGCCACGCCCTGTATAAGGGAGAACCTCAGGCTGTCGGCGCCGTATTTGTCTATAACCTCTAAGGGGTCTATGCCGTTGCCGAGCGACTTGGACATTTTACGCCCCTGGTCGTCGCGGACTATGCCGTGAATTAAAACGTATCTGAACGGAACTTTCCGCATATGCTCCAGCCCCGAAAATATCATTCTGGCCACCCAGAAGAAGATTATGTCGTAACCCGTAACCAGAACGTCGGTAGGGTAAAAGTATTCAAGGTCAGAAGTGTCGTCGGGGAAGCCTAACGTAGAGAAGGGCCACAGGGCGGACGAGAACCACGTGTCTAACACGTCTTCGTCCTGATGTATATGTTTGCTGCCGCATTTCGGGCATACCGCAGGGTCTTCCTTTTCGCAGATTACCTCGCCGCAGTCGTCGCAGTACCATATAGGTATGCGGTGCCCCCACCAGAGCTGGCGGGATATGCACCAGTCCTTTACGTTCTCCATCCAGTTATAGTAAGTCTTGGCGAAGCGTTCGGGAACAAAAGTCGTCTTTTTATCCATTACGGCGTTTATCGCGGGGCGGGCGAGGGGCTCCATCTTTACAAACCACTGTTTGGAGACGATAGGCTCCACTGTAGAGTGGCAGCGGTAGCAATGCCCTACGCTGTGCGTGTGCGGCTCTGTCTTTACAAGGTTTCCGCTCGCCTTTAAGTCCTCTACCACCGCCTTGCGGCATTCGTAGCGGTCCATTCCGCAGTACTTGCCGGCGAGTTCGTTCATCGTGCCGTCGTCGTTCATAACCTTTACAACTTCAAGGTTATGGCGGAGGCCTACTTCAAAGTCGTTAGGGTCGTGTGCGGGCGTTATCTTAACGCAGCCCGTGCCGAATTCCATATCGGCGTGCTCGTCGCCTACGATAGGTATAGGTTTATTTACAATAGGAAGTATTACGTTTTTGCCGATAAGGTGTTTATAGCGGGGGTCTTCGGGGTTTACGGCTACGGCGGTGTCGCCGAACATTGTTTCGGGGCGGGTGGTCGCAACTATAAGGCCCTCTGTATCGGACCCTTCCAGAAAGTATTTTAAATGCCAGAAATAAGAATCTTCGTCGGCGTACTCAACTTCGGCGTCGGACAGCGCCGTCTTGCAGCAGGGGCACCAGTTTATAATTCTGCTGCCGTGGTATATAAGGCCCTTGTTGTAGAGGTTTACAAACACCTCTCTCACCGCTTTGGAACATTTATCGTCCATTGTGAAAGCTAAACGCGACCAGTCGCAGGACGAGCCTAATTTTTTAAGCTGCGTTATTATCCTGCCGCCGTATTTTTCTTTCCACTGCCAGGCGTAATTCAAAAATTCTTCGCGGGTCAAGTCCTCTTTGTTTATGCCCTTAGCTTTAAGCATATCCACAATTTTGACTTCTGTGGCTATCGAGGCGTGGTCTGTGCCCGGGAGCCACAGCGCGCTGTAGCCCTGCATGCGTTTAAAACGTATCAAGGTATCCTGATACGTCTCGTCCAGAGCGTGCCCCATATGCAGTTGCCCCGTTATGTTAGGGGGCGGCATCATAATGGTGAAGGGAACCTTGTTGTCGTCCCTTTCGGCCCTGAAACAGCCTTCTTCTTCCCATTCCTTATATATTCTGTCCTCAAATGACTTAGGGTTGTAAGATTTTTCCATAAAACTTCTCCGCTGAAAATTCTCTTTTATTATAAATCAATCGGCGGCCGATTGTCAAACATTACAAACGCCGCATAGAATGTATTATTAAATTTTTAAAAGGCAGAAAAAATGAAAAAAACAATTTTTGCAATCATAGCCGCCGCGGCCGCGGCGGTAAGCATACCCCTGTCCCTCGCCTCATGTTCGGGCGGCGGCGACGTACTTAAGATAAACGAGGTCACTCACTCGGTGTTTTACGCCCCTATGTACCTCGCGGACGCTTTAGGATATTATAAAGACGAAGGTTTCGATGTGGAGTTTACCAACGGCGGCGGGGCAGACAACACTATGGCGGCGGTGCTTTCCGGCTCGGCAGACGTAGGCTTTTGCGGCCCCGAAGCGGCTTTGTATGTACTTATCGGCGGGTCTTCGGATACGCCTATGGTCTTCGGCCAGCTTACAAAACGCGACGGAAGCTTTCTTGTCTCCCGTACAGACGAAAGAGATACCTTTGACTGGAGCTGTCTTGAAGGCAAAGAGATACTCGCCGGAAGACAGGGCGGCGTTCCCGCTATGACCTTTGAATACACGCTTAAAAACTTAGGAATAAACGCCTCTTTAAATTACGACGTAGACTTCAGCTATATGACGGCGGCGTTTGAGGGCGGCATAGCCGACTACTGCACCATGTTCGAACCTACCGCCACCGAATACGAACAGGCGGGCAAGGGGTACGTCGTCGCGTCGGTAGGCGAACAGTCGGGCGAAATCCCCTACACCTGTTTTATGGCGAAATCGAGCTTTATAGAGCAAAATCCCGACAAAATAGAGGGTCTTTTAAGGGCTGTGACCAGGGCGGTGAAATTCGTCATCGAAAACGACAGCGCGACGGTGGCGAGTTACCTTACCTCTTACTTTGACGGAACATCTGCGGAAAGCCTATGTAGCAGCGTGCAGAGCTATAAAGACATAGACGCCTGGATGACGAATATGGCTATGAAAGAGGAGAGTTTTGAAAGGCTTCAGGACATAATAGACTCGGCGGGCGAGCTTGAACGCAGGGTAAATTTCGGCGACCTTGTTTTAACCGAAACGGCGCAAAAGGTATACGAAGAAGTTTACTCATGAACCTTAAATTCAAAGACGTAAGTTTTTCGTACCACACCCTTTCGGGCGAGACGATGGCGCTGGAGCGGCTGAGTTTTGAGGTGCGGGAAGGCGAATTTGTGTCGGTTATAGGGCCGTCGGGCTGCGGCAAATCCACCATATTGTCGCTCGCCGCGGGGCTTTTGACCCCCTCATATGGCAAAATTGAACGGGGCGACGGAAACTTCGGGTATATGCTTCAGACTGACGCGTTGTTCCCCTGGCGGACGGTAGAACAGAACATCTTTCTGCCGCTTGAGGTGAAAAAGACGAACACGCCCGAGGCGCGTAAATTCGCCATAGGGCTCGCCGAAAAGTACGGGCTCAAGGACTTTCTTAAAAAGAGCCCGTCGCAGCTTTCGGGCGGAATGAGGCAGAGGGTGGCTTTAATCCGCACGCTGGCGGCTCAGCCCGACGCCCTGCTGTTAGACGAACCTTTTTCGGCTTTAGACTACCAGACCCGCCTCGCCGTATGCGACGACGTGCAGGCGATAATCAAGGGGGAACACAAGACCGCCCTTTTGGTAACTCACGACATATCCGAGGCGATAGCCCTTTCTGACAAGGTACTGGTACTGTCTTCCCGCCCCGCCCGCGTCGTAGGCGAACACGCCGTAACCTTCGGCGAAGGCAGCCCTAAAAAACGGAGAGAATGCTCCGAATTTGCCGCCATGTTCGAGGTTTTACGCAAAGAATTAGGCATTTAACCGCCGACGGACTTTAAAAATACAGACAAAACGGTATGCTTATGAAACACACTAAAAACACAAACTATTCGCAGCAGCACGCGCTCTATTTAAAGAGGATAAAACGGAATAAAATACTTATAAATGCGGCGCGGGCAGGCATACTCATACTTCTATTCGGCCTATGGGAGCTGTTCGCGCGGCTTGAAATTATAGACCCGTTTATAACAAGCTCCCCTTCCCGCATAGCGGAAACAATAGCAAGCCTCGCCGAGGCGGGTACGCTGTTTTACCATATAGGGATAACCCTCGCCGAAACAATGACAGGTTTTTTGATAGCCGTAGTTTCAGGGTACGCCATAGCCGTGCTTTTATGGCTCAACGACGGCGTAAGAAAAGTCATGGAGCCCTATATTGTCGTTCTGAACGCCCTGCCTAAAATAGCCCTCGGCCCGCTTATTATAATCTGGATAGGCACGGGTTACACCGCGATTATCTTTATGACGGTGCTTGTAAGCGTTATTGTATGCATAATGAATATGCTCGCGGGGTTTATTTCGGCAGACAAAACAAAACTATTGCTTATGCAGTCTATGCGGGCGGGCAAATTCACTATTCTTAAAAAGCTTATTATTCCCGACACCCTCCCCGCCTTTATGAACACCTTAAAGGTCGCGGTAGGGCTCGCCTGGATCGGCTCCATAATGGGCGAGTACATAGTATCGCGGGCGGGGCTCGGATATCTTATCGTATACGGCGGGCAGGTATTCAGACTTGACCTTGTTATGGCGGCGACTATAATTTTATGCGCGCTCGCGGGAGGAATGTACGCCATAGTCGCCATAGCCGAGCGGATAATAATCAAAAAAAGAGGGTAACCGTCCGCGGCGTACGCCCGCAAAAAAAATCAAGCCGACGGCGAATTTCGCCGTCGGCTTGAAACATAAAAATTATTCTTTGTTTTTCTTTTTCGCCGCGCCCTGCGACCACATTATAAGGTCGCATTTTTTCACAAAAGAAATTTTGTTAGGCAGCTTGCCGTCAAATTCGGCCACCGCCGCCGCAAAATCGGCGTTTTCTTTAAGTTCGGCGTACAACGCCGAAATCCCGCTTAAAATAACCTCGCTTTCGGCAATTTTTTGCTCTATTCCCGCGTCGGGCGTAAGAGGGTCAGTTGCCAGCGTTTCGGCTACAAGGCTGTCGTACACGGGAAGATCTGTATCCGCCGTGTGCATAAGTTTTGATATAAGCGAAAGCTGATGCTTGCCGTCTACGCTGTAAAGTTCTTCGGCTATCTGTTTGAAAGTGAGGGCTTCGCCGTCTCTCAGCCTCTGCATTATGGCAAAATATGTACTTTTAAAGCCATCGCTTACAAACCTTAACTGGTAGAACGAACAATACTTTTTAATAAAAGCTTCGTCCGAAATTTTGTTGTCTTCGTAATACTTTTGTATCTCGTTATAGCCGTCTATGGCTTTTATCAGCTTTTTAAGCACCTGGATATTATCTAAAATATCGTTGATATCGCCTAACTGTTCTATAACTTCGCTTGCATTTTTCATATATGTATACCTCGTTTTTTCGTGTACATATTATACCATATGCCAAACGCAAAAGCAACCGATAAAAGATAATTTGCTTAAAATTGCCCCTACCTGTCATTCTGAGGGGCGTTAGCCCGAAACTTTGCACTCAGCATTTTGGCTCCCCTATTAGGGGAGCTGTCAACTCAGTTGACTGAGGGGTTTTGTATATCGCCACTTTTTAAAACCCCTCCGCCGCAGAGCGGCCCTCCTCCCCTAATAGGGGAGACTTATAAATCTGCATTCCTCTCCTTTTTATTAATCCTTATTTACAGTAAGGGTATAATAAAATGTACTGCCTTCGCCGCAGTCGAAGTTGATAAAGGGCTTTAAAGTAATTTCGCGGGGAAATTCAGCAAAATCGTTGATGCCCCACCAGGGCTCCACGCAGACGTAGTCTCCCCCTTCTTCGTTAGACCAGAAGGCGAAAAGCGGGCAGGCCGACTTATAGGTATACGTATACCCGTCCTGCGTGTACATGTTTATCGCGCCGCCCGAAAGCGAGCCTAACTGCAGCGTCTTGCACTCTTTAAAAAAGGCTTTGTCGGCAACAAACCGTTTAAGTTCGGGTATCTGTACCGAAGACGCGCTGTCCAGCGGGTACATTACGGGGTGTTCGGTGTTTTCAAACTCGATAACGGCGCTGCCGCCAGGGGCGGACATGCCGGGGTGGCCGCCTACGTAGAATGGCATTTTGCCGCTTCTTGATTTTACATAGTACTGCACCTTTAAGGTGTTTTTATCCAGCGAATAGCTCACCGAAAAATCAAAGTCATACGGGTAGACCTTTTTTGTCTCTTCCGAAGAAGACAGGCTCAGCGTAATTTTATTTTCGTTCGCTTCGGCGGCGAGTACGGCGTAGCGTACCACGCCGTGCGACTTCAGCTCGTACGTTTTGCCGTTGACCTCGTACGGGGCGGCGTGGCCGATTATAGGGAAGATTACCACGTCGCGGCTCTTCCAGAACTCAGTCCCCTGCCACAACCTTTCCTCGCCCGAAGGCTTATACACAAGCGATTGCATCGTGCCGCCTTCGTCGGTTACGGTGAGTTTCAAATACTCGTTTTCTATAGTGTAAAGCATAAATTACCCCCTTAATATATTGGAATTATTCAAACGGCAGATTTTCGCCGCCAAGTATATGGACGTGCAGATGGAACACCGTCTGCCCCGCGTCGTCGCCTTGGTTTACGATAAGGCGGTAGCCGTTATCGCAGCCGTTTTTTTCGGCGATTTCAGGCAATTTTGCGAGAATATGCGAAAGAGTTTCCGCCCTGCTTTCATCCATTTCGGAAAGCAGTTTGTAGTGGTCTTTAGGCACCGCCAAAAGATGCACCTTCGCCTTAGGGGCGATATCTTTAAACACGTGCATCTCCTCGTCTTCATAGACCTTGGCAGAGGGAATTTCCCCCTTGATTATTTTGCAAAAAAGGCAATCGTTGTCAAGCATATTTAGTCCTCCTCTATTTCAGCTATCGCCCCGTCCCTGAAATGGCCCGTAAGGCGAGCGTTTGTAACTTTTCCCGTAAAATCCCCTTCGGCGTACGCCCGTATGTAACCGCCCGTATAGCCGCAGGTGTATTTTCCGTCAAATTCTTCCCATACCACCTGCTGAGGCAGGGGCAACTGGCTGTCTATAAACCTGTAAGCCGCCTTTTCGCCCTCGGCTATCAGCCTTTTAAGGCGTTCTGACTTGACTTCGGGCGGCAAATCCTTCATTTTATACGCCGCGGTGCCCTCCCTCGGCGAAAACGCGAAGGCGTGCACCCTCGCAAGGCGGGCCTCGGATATAATCGAAAGGCTCTCTTCAAAGTCCTCCTCCGTTTCCGCAGGGAACCCCGCTATAATATCGGTAGTTATGGCGGCCTCGGGGAAAAACTTATAAATTAAACCGCACTTTTCAAGGTACTGTTCCCTTGTATACCGCCTGTTCATGCTCTTTAAAACGGCTGTGCTGCCGCTCTGCAGCGACAGATGGAACTGCGGGGCGAAATTCTTTAAATTTTTGCAGGCGGCGAGGAATTTTTCGTCCACAACCGTGCACTCCACCGAGCCGAGGCGTATCCGCGCATCTGTTCCGCTTAAAGAGGCTAAAAGGGCGTCAAGCCCGCCCGCCTCGCACCGGTAGGCGGAAATATTTATGCCCGTAAGCACGACTTCGGGGCTGTCTGCGGCGAAAACTTCGGCCACAACCTCCTCCCTCGGCCTGCTCTTTACCCTTCCCCTCAGGTAGGGAATTACGCAATAGGAACAAAAATTATTGCAGCCATCCTCTATTTTAACAAACGCCCTCGTCCTGCTGTTTTTAGGCGCGGGCAGGTTGTCGCAAGCGGTATTTAAGGGATATTCCCGCCCGAATAGTTTTGCAAGCTCGCAGAGCATCGCCGCCTTGCCCTGAGCCCCACACACGTAAGTCACGCCCTTGTCTTTAAACGCCTTTTCATCCTTCTGCGAGGCGCATCCGCATACGTAAACAAGAGCGTCGGGGTTGAACTTTCTCGCCCTGGAAATAAGCTGTCGGCTCTTTTTTTCGGCCTCGCGCGTCACGGCGCAGGTGTTTAAAACGTATATATCCGCAGGCGAAAGCTGCTCCGAGACTTCGGCCCCCCAGCTTTCGAGCGCCGCGATAAAAGAGGACGACTCCACCTCGTTAACTTTGCAGCCGAGTGTAAAAACTACCGCCTTCATCCAAGTTCACCTAAGAGGAACATTGCCACGGCGGTAAAGGATATGGCCGCCGTCTCGGCCCTTAATATACGCTTGCCTAAGGTAATTCCGCAAAAGCCGTACTCCTCTTTCGCAAGGGCGAACTCCCTTTCAGAAAATCCCCCTTCGCTTCCTACCACAATGGCGGTAGACCCCGATATTTTAAGCAGATCGACGTCTGAACTTTGCGTAAATTCGCAGGCGAAAAGCTTGTTTTTATAATCTTCGCAAGAGGCGAGTGCGTCAGAAAACTTGTCAAAATACACAACTTCGGGGGCCACCGAACGCATGCACTGCTTTGTAGCCTCTTTGGCGACTTTATTCAGCCTGTCAAGCTTGGCCGCCGAATTCATATACGCCGAACAATATTCCGAATTGAAAATTCCTATTTTTTTTACGCCGAGTTCCACCGCCTTTTGTACGACAAGTTCTGTCCTGTCGCCCTTCAACGCCCCGCACAAAAGGTAAACGGGGGTGGCCGCCTCTTTGTCGCCTACGGTAAAACCGGTAATGTGAGCCGTCATGCTATGCTTTGAGGCGGCGGCGATTACGGCGGAATATTCCCTGCCGCTTCCGTCGAGAAGGGTAATTTCGTCGCCGACGGCCAGCCGCAACACGTTGCGGGCGTGGTTTAACTGCTCGCCCTCCAAAATCACCTCTTTTTCGTCCTGTATAACGTTGTCAATCAAAAATCTGCGGCGGGAACTCATAATTTTTCAAATGAAAGGGCATACCACTCGCCCTTGTTTATGGTATCTTTAAGCAAAAATCCGCAGGAAGAGTAAATTTCCTTTACTCCCTCAAGCTTTTCGGCGATTATGCCGCTCAATATAAGGATGCCGCCCTTCCGCACCGACCGCGATATATCCAGGGCGAGCCGCGAAAGTATATCCGCGGTGATATTGGCGAGGGCGATGTCTGCGGTTACGCGCAAATCTTCAAGAAGGTCTGCCCGCCTCACCTCGCATTTATCCTGTACGCCGTTTAATTTGCAGTTGTGCAGGCTGCTCTCGGCGGCTATGGCGTCTATATCGGTAAGATAGGCGCGCTTCGCCCCTAAAAGGACGGCGGATATGCCTAAAATACCGCTTCCGCAGCCTACGTCAAGGCATACGCTGTCGGCAGTAAGGTAACGCTGCAAAAGCTCCAGGCACATAGAAGTCGTCTCGTGCTCGCCCGTGCCGAAAGCCATATTGCTGTCAAGTTTTATAACAACCTCGTCTTCGGCCTTTTCGTAGGCTATCCACTCGGGGACCACCACCACCCTTTTTCCTATATGCAGGGGGCGGAAGTGCTTTTTCCATATCTCAATCCAGTCGTCGCCCTCTATCAGCTTTGTAGTAGTCTCAAGCGAGCCTAAGGGCATCGCGCCCGAGCAATTTTCTGTAAGTTCCTCTAAATCGGCCCTGATCTGAGGCAAAACTTCGGCGGTGTCGCCCTCGGCTACGAACGCCTTTACAAGCACGTCGCCCGACCTGTCGTCGGTTAAACTCTCGTCCATGTAATCCCAGTACATCACCTTGTTTTCCTGCAGTGCGATAACGTCTTTTACGTCAGAGATGGCAACGCCGTATACTGTGTAGCGCCACAGAATATCTGCGACAAGTTCGCTCCCCTCGGTAGAGGTGTGAACGGTAACTTCGGTAAATTTCATAATAAGTCCTTTTATTTTAATCGGAAGGCGTATATGCCTTAATTATCGCTTTTTAAATCTGCTATGGCGAAGGAAAAATCGCCCTGCGCGCACAGCTTTTCGCCTACGTACGCCTTGCCTGAGACAAAGTAAAAGGGGCCGAACGACCTTGTAAGCTTGCACTCGAGCCTCACCTTGTCCCCGGGAAAGACGGACGAACGGAACTTTGCGTTGTTTATGCCCGTATACAGCGGGGCCTTGCCCTCTGTATCAAAATCAGCGAACAGCACGCAGGCCGACTGAGCCATCATTTCGCATAAAATCACGCCGGGAACCACGGGATAACCGGGGAAGTGGCCTTTAAGAAAAAATTCGTCTCCCTTCACCGTGTAATAGCCGCAGGCCTCGCCGCTTTCTGTTTTGTACGCCTCATCCAGAAGGAGCATGCAGTCCCTGTGAGGCAAAATTTTCATCAGTTCTTCTCTATCCATGTTAAATATATAAACCGCCGTCAACTTTAATTACTTCGCCCGTTATATACCCCGAAGCGTCGCTCGCGAGGAAGCATACCGCCCTCGCCGCGTCTTCGGCCTTGCCTATACAGCCCGCGGGCACCGACTGCGCTATTTTCGCCCTCGCCTCTTCGGTAAGCCCCTTGGTCATATCGGTATCTATAAACCCCGGGGCGACGGCGTTGCACGTTATCCCTTTAGAGGCGTACTCTTTGGCGACGGACTTTGTAAAACCTATTACGCCCGCCTTGCTCGCGGCGTAGTTGGCCTGGCCCGCGTTGCCCGCGAGCCCCGCCACGGAAGATATATTGACAATCCTGCCGTAACGGTTTTTCATAAAATGCCTTAAAAAGGCCTTGGTCATAAGGTAAGTACCTTTAAGGTTGACGGAAATCACCCTGTCAAAATCTTCTTCGGCCATCGCGATGAGCAATTTATCCGAACATATCCCTGCGTTGTTTACAAGAATGTCGACTTTGCCGAAATCTGTAATAATCTGCCTCGCCGCGGCGTCTGCCTTTTCGGCGTCTGAAACGTCGCAGGCGTAACTTATACACTTTACGCCGAAATTTGCCACCTCTTTTTCAACCGACGGGCTGCAAGAAGTTGAAATTACAGCTATATCGCACCCGTTCGCGGCAAGTTTTTTTGCCGTAGCAAGGCCTATTCCGCGGGTTCCACCCGTTATCACGGCTACCCTGTTATTAAACATTTAACCACCTGTTATTTTATATTCAACCACTCAGCCGTCGCTTTAAGTCAATCTACAAACGAAGGGGCGGAACGGAACAACGCCTCGGCTTCTTCGCATACGGAGCGGATTATCTCTGCGGCGCTCTGCCTTTTTGTAACGAGCCCCGCTATCTCGCCGCACAAAAAGGAGCCGTTCTGCAAGTCGCCCTCTTTCGCGGCGAGGCGCAAAGCCCCCTTGCCGAGCCCTTCAAGCTCCTCCGAAGAAACCGCGCCGTCAGCCTCCTTTTCTTTATACATACGGGAAAAGTTGGTCTTTAACGCCCGCACGGGATGCCCGAGCCGCCTGCCGGTAACAAGAGTATCCCTGTCGCCCGCCTTTAACACAAGCTGTTTATAATTTTCGTGAGCGGTACACTCGTCGGCCACTAAAAATCTTGTGCCCATCTGCACGCCGCAGGCGCCTAACATAAACGCCGCCGCCATCCCGTTGCCGTCGGCTATGCCGCCCGCGGCTATTACGGGGATATTGACCGCCGAACACACTTCCCGCACAAGGGCCATAGTGGATAATTCGCCTATATGTCCGCCCGATTCGCCGCCTTCGGCTACCACGGCGTAGGCCCCGCGGCGTTCAACCATCTTTGCGAGGGCCACGCTCGCCACTACGGGTATAACCTTTATGCCCGCCTCTGTCCACTTTTTCATATACAGGGCGGGGTTGCCCGCGCCCGTAGTTACAACGGGGATATGTTCCCTTATAACCACATCGGAAACTTCTTCGGCGTAAGGGCTCATAAGCATTACGTTTACGCCGAAAGGATTTTTTGTAAGCCGCCTTGTACGCCTTATTTCCTCGGTGAGCTGTTCGCCGTTCATGTTCATTCCCGCGAGAATGCCAAGCCCGCCGCCCTCAGACACGGCCGAAGCGAGCGAGGCGTCGGCAATCCACGCCATACCGCCCTGGAATACGGGATATTTTATACCTAAATCGTCACAAATTTTACTTTTAATCATAATAAGCCTTTATTTACCTTTCCGCTTAATTGTAACACATATTTTATCCGAACACAACAGGAAATAAAAAATAAGGCGCTGCAAAACAGCGAATATTATTTTGATTCCTTTATGAGAGAGCCTTTAATGCCCTGTCATTCTGAGTGAAGCGTCAGCGTAACCGAAGAATCTCCTTCCGACCGCTTTCATCCTATCGAGGATATCCTTCGGCTTCGGGCTACGTCCTCACGCAGGATACAGAGACCTAAGGCTCCCCTCAAAAAATGCAAAAAATCTACTTGTCGTAATCGTCTAAAAAATGGTGGCGTTTGTCGCCTTGTTTATAGCATATTACCGTGTCAATGTTTACGTTTTCTACACTTTTGAAGATATGCGACTCCACCTCGGGGTTGGTCTTTTTAAGCTCTTTTATAAGGGCCTTAACTTCTTTGCGTTTAGAGGTGTTTTCGTTGTTCAACGCCGAATTTGCCTCGGTAAACTTGCACGCGCACTGCAAAAATTGCAGGCCGTTGTAGCTTGACCAGGCCTTTATATCGTCCTCGCGGATAAGGTACATCGGCCTGATAAGCTCCATCCCCTCAAAATTCGTACTGCGCAGCTTAGGCATCATCGTCTGAATCTGCGCCCCGTACAGCATACTCATTAAAATGGTCTCTATCACGTCGTCGTAGTGGTGGCCTAAGGCTATCTTGTTGCAGCCAAGCTCTTTGGCGTACCTGTATAAATACCCCCGCCTCATTCTGGCGCACAGGTAACACGGCGATTTTTCTATATGGTAGACGTTTTCGAATATATCCGACTGAAAAATGTTTACGGGAATGTTCAAAAGGCCCGCGTTGTACTCTATAAGCCGACGGTTTTCGGGGCTGTAGCCGGGGTCCATTACGATAAATTTCACTTCAAAAGGAAATATGCTGTACTTATGCAGCTCCTGAAAGAGTTTGGCCATAAGCATAGAGTCCTTCCCGCCCGAAATGCACACGGCCACCCTGTCGCCCTCTTTTAAAAGTTCGTACTTTTTTATGGCCTTGGTAAAATTGCACCATATTTTGCTTGCGAATTTTTTGTGAAGGCTGGCCTCCGCCCGCTTGCAGACCTCTGTTAAGTTGTCATTGTCTTGTGATATTT
>JAJPXK010000121.1 GCA_021205485.1 Clostridia bacterium
CTTTCGCCGAAAACGGCGTAAGATATTATATGGTAACATATTCCGACGTAAACGACGGCAACGAGATTGAGTACAGGTTTGTAACTTCGGCTGATTCCGAAGCCGTCAAAGCCGCTAAAGAAACTATAAATACGCAGATAAACAGCCTCTATATTTTAGGCGGGGCACAGTATACCCCCTACGAGGCGGTGCTTGGCGGCGGCAACACTCTTATGTACGTAGGAATAGCCCTCGCTTCGGTCGTGGCGTTCCAGTTCCTTTACTTTTTAATAAGGTACAAGCTTACAATGGCCCTCGCGGCATTTATAGCCGACGTACACAATTTAGCTTTGTTCCTGTCGCTTCTCGCGATAACAAGGGTGCAGGTTTCGTCCTTTGTGTTCGCGCTGAGCGTAATGGTTGTAATACTTACAATGATATGCTGCGCCATTTTGTTCGACAGAATGCGTAAAAACTTCAAGACGGACGAATACAAGGCTATGCCCTCGTTTGAACAGTCAGACGCCGCGGCGAACGAATGCCTTCCCCTTATAACAACTTTAAACATAGCGTTAGCCGCTATAATCGCGATAATCTTAGTGTTTGCGACTATCGGGGCTCTGTCTGTTTACAGTCTGTTTATGCCCTGCGTGGCGGCAATCCTCGCCGTGCTTGTATGTGAATACGGTACAATGTTCTTTATCCCCTCAGTGTATTCAAGGCTCAAGCTTAAGGCGGACATTCACGCTGAAAATAAAGCTAAAAAGGTTAAGCCCGAAAAATCCAAAAAGAAAGATAAACCCGCTTCCGCTGACGGGGCTTTGGCAAAATAATTTGATTTTGATTTAAAAGGCGAGGGTTTTCCCTCGCCTTTTGCAATTAATTATACGGAACAGCGAATATGAAAAGAATCTTACCCGAATACAGTTTTACGGACGAACAACTAAATAGCATAAAGGCGTTATCCGCAAGCTGCAATTTAACAAGCGAAGTGGTAAGCGTTCTTTACGGCAGGGGGGTAGACACCGCCGAAAAAATACAAAACTACCTCGCCCCGTCGCAGCAGCATTTTATCTCTCCCTTTAAAATGAGGGGTATGAAGGAGGCTGTGGAGCTTATAACCCGCGCCCGCGACGAAGGCTGGGCGGTGCTTATTTACGGCGACTACGACTGCGACGGCGTGTGCGCCTCTACCATAATGAGGGGGAGCCTCAAAGATTTCGGCGTAGACGCCGTGGCGTACGTTCCCGAACGCAAAGGGGGGTACGGCCTTTCCAGAACCAATATAGACGAGATTTTAGAGGAGTTTTTTCCCGAGCTTGTAATCACCGTAGACTGCGGCATAAGCTGCGCCGAAGAGGTGGAGTACTTAAAGGAATGCGGCTGCGAGGTTATAGTCACCGACCACCACGAACTCCCCGACAACATCCCCGACTGCATCTGCGTAAACCCTAAATTCAACGACGAATACCCCTACGACAATTTATGCGGCGCCGGCGTCGCCTTTAAGGTAGGCTGTGCCCTCATAGGCAAAGAGGCCTATAAATATCTCGATTTCACGGCGCTTGCGACCGTGGCCGACAGCGTGCCCCTTACGGGCGAAAACAGGGATATAGTCGCCGAGGGGCTTAAAAAGATAAATTCCTCGCCGAGGAGCTGTTTTACAGGCTTTTTAAGTAAATCGCAGGAGGCCGTTACGGCTCATACCCTCGCCTTTACCATAGCCCCTAAAATCAACGCCGCGGGCAGAATGAACGACGCCGCGTCGGCCCTCGCCCTGTTTATGGCCGAGGACGAAAAGGAGGTATACGACCTTTCGGTAAAGCTTTCGGCCTACAACCAGGAAAGGCAGCTTAAATGCGACGAACTGTATCTGTCCGCCAAGGAAAAACTTACGGCGCACGGCGCGTACGGCAGAATTATAATGTTGTACGACGACGTCTGGAACTCCGGCTTTACGGGCATCGTCGCGGCGAGGATTGCCGACGAATACGGCAGGCCTACTATACTTTTTGTAAAAAACGGCGATACTTTAAAGGGATCGGCGAGGAGTATAGAGGGGGTAAATATATTTGACGCCTTAAAGGCGTGCGAAAAGTACATCTCAGAGTTCGGCGGCCACTCTCAGGCGGCGGGCGTAAACGTGGACTGCGACTGCTTTGACGCTTTGGAGCAGGCTTTAAATGACTATCTTGAACAAAAGTACACCGCCGAAGATTTTATACCTACCATTTACATAAACGGCGAGCTCAATTCCGACCATTTTGCCCGCATCGCCAGGGAACTTGACCTTCTGGAGCCCTTCGGCGTAGGCAACAAGCGTCCGCTGTTCTGCGTAGAAGCGGAAGAATGCAACGTCCGGCTTTTAAAGGCGGCGTCAACGCATCTTACGTTTAAACTCGGCGGAATGGAGTTTATGTACTTCGGCGGGGCCAAAAGCCAGAGGCTGCTTGAATGCCCCGCGCCTAAACGCATTGTGTACGAGTACAACGTGTCGCATTTCCGCGGCAAAGAGTACGTAAAGGGCTTTGTACGCGACGTGATATATTCGCCCGACAGCGGCAGATTCGCACGGGAATATATCGCAGCGAACGGCGTTTTGCACGCCGCTCTGCCCCCCGTCGGCGTCAGGGTAACAAAGTGCGGACACGCCGAAATAGACGACATGCTTTCCCGCCGCCCCGTAGGCTACGGCGCGGTGTTTATAGCCATGGAATACGCCACGCTCGCAAGATATAAAAACATTAAAAAGTTCGGCGTCGATTTATTCAATCTTTCCTCCCGCAACCTCGCCGACGTGGTGATTGTCGCCCCGCATACAGACTGCGATTTTTCGGGCTACAATAAAATTATATTTTTAGATAATCCCGAAAAGGTCTGCTTCCCTTCGCTGCAGGGCAAAGAGGTCATAATTTGTTCGGA
>JAJPXK010000101.1 GCA_021205485.1 Clostridia bacterium
GCGTCATAGCGGTGTTGCTCGCCGCCGTGTGCATATTCGTATTTGTTTACGCCGAAAACTTAGGCTGGGGCTTTTTATGCCTTATCGCGATAGCCATATGCGCCTTCCTTATGGTATATTTTAAAAAGAAGCAGGAAAAAAAGGAGGGAACGGACAATCCCCCTCCGCCCGAAGGCGATTTTATCACGGGCAGGGTAACGGCTGAAAAGCCTTCCGACAGGTATACGGCGTTTAACAGCGCCATAACGGTGGAACAGACGGACGGAACGATACGGACTTTTATACTTACCCGAGGCGATAAAGACACCTTTGACAAGGTAGGGACGAAGAGCCCCTTAGGCGAAGCGGTGTGGCACAAGCAGATAGGCGACGAAATAACTTACACCGACGCCGATTTGAAAGAGGTTACGGTAAAGATAATAAATATCGAGTAAAAGACAGGGGGCTGCGGCTCCCTGTTTTAATTTGCGGGGCGTTATTTATATTATTATATATACCATATTATATATAGGGATAATTTCAGGGAAAAATGGCATCTGGTTCAGGGCTCCCCTATCAGGGGGAGTCTTTTTCCTGTCATTCTGAGCGTAGCCGAAGAATCTCCTTCCGACCTTTAAGACTCCCCTATCAGCGGGAGTCTTTTTCCTGTCATTCTGAGCGTAGCCGAAGAATCTCCTTCCGACATTTAAGGCTCCCCTATCAGCGGGAGCCTTAAATGTCGATTGGTATCTGAAGCCTCGAACCACTTAACTTTCCGCGAGCCGCTAACGCTCTCGCGAGATCCTCACGTCGCTATCGCTCCTCAGGATGACGGAAAAGGAGGGCTCCCCTTTTACTCAAGCGGCATGCCTTTACACCATTCTTCGGGCGCAGATAAAGTAACTCCACCGCTGCGAAGAAATCTCCTCTATCTTGGCGTAGTCAGACGAAGTGTGCAAAATCATATTGTCGCCGAGGTACAACGCCACGTGCCCTATACGCTCTATGCCGGTATTGTTCACACGCGAAGAATTTGTAAAAAACAGCAAATCGCCCCTTTGGATATCCTCTTTTGCAACGCCCTCGCCCTGCAAAACCTGCGTGCGGGTGGTTACGTCAAGCAAAACGCCCGCCCCTTTATAAAATATGTACTGCGTGAGCGACGAACAGTCAAAGGCCGAGGCGGTAAAGTTTTTATTCAGATTGCCGTCGCCGTCGCAGTACCTCACCGCCCCGTAGACGTACTCCGTTCCGAGCAGTTTGGTTCCCTCCTCTATCACGCTTTCCACGGCCATTTTGTCCGAAGCCGCCATTTCGCAAAGCTCGGCGTAATTTTTGGATATGTATGCCGTTGAATTTAAATAGCGTATCTTAAACCAGCCGTCCGTTTCGCCTATGCAGGCGTACAGCGTGTCCTTTTCGGCCGAGCCGTAAACCGAATAGCCCGTTCCCGCCCCGCCGCGTATATTTACACCGTCCGCGGTAACTTTTACGTATTTTATATATACAGTTACAGCCTCCTCCGCATCTTCGGCATCTTCCTCCTGCGGAGACTGAACGGACTGTTCAGAAACATCTTCGGATAAACTCTCCTCAACGCCGCTATTTTCCATAGGCAGATTGCCGTCGCCGCAGCCCGAGGCCGAAAGGGCGGCGACCGACGCTATGGCGGCTATAATTATCTTTTCTTTCATAAAAAAAAGTCCTCCGTAAAAAAGATTACAGAGAACATTATAACAAAGGCATATTGCGGGGTCAATGACAAAAATCCGGTAAAAATGGTTGCAAATGGTAATTCGGGTATATAGCGGGGTCAATTAAAATTGACCCCGCTATATACTTAAACTAATAAATTATTTAATCTGCGAAAGAACTTCGCCTATTTTTCCGTCTATATACAATGCGTCGGGAATAATTTTAGAGGGCTTGCCTTTATTGATTACCACAAGGTTTTTTCCATGGAAATAGTCCACAAGCCCCGCCGCGGGATATACGTTGAGCGACGTGCCGCCGATGATAAGCGTATCGGCTTCTTCTATGTGTTTTATAGATATTTCAAGTATGTCTTTGTCCAGCCCTTCCTCGTACAAAACAACGTCAGGCTTAATTATGCCGCCGCAGTCGCAGTAAGGCACGCCCTGCGAATTGGCTACGCTCTCCACATGGTAAAATTTGCCGCAGTGCGTGCAATAGTTGCGCCATACGCTGCCGTGAAGTTCTAAAACGTCAGAACTTCCCGCTTTCTGGTGAAGGCCGTCTATATTCTGCGTCACTATGGCGGAGAGCTTGCCCTGTTTTTCCAGGTCGGCAAGTTTATAATGCGCGGCGTTAGGCTTTGCATTCAGATACAGCATTTTGTCGCGGTAGAAGTCGAAAAACTCCCTTGTATGGTAGTTAAAGAAGGTGTGAGACAGTATCTGCTCGGGCGGGTAGTCGTACTTCAATTTGTACAGCCCGTCCTGCGAACGGAAGTCGGGTATGCCGCTTTCTGTGCTCACGCCAGCCCCGCCGAAAAATACTATATCTTTTGCTCCGTCTATAATCTTTTGTAACTTTAAAATTTCTTCCATAACAACATTATACCATAAAACAATTCAGGTTGCAATAGGAATATTTGTGAATATTTTTTCCGCGGCGGCCTGATTTAAGGCGCCCGCGATAGCAAAAATGCACGGCGGACCGTGCATTAATCGCTTGAATTATTCGGCTACGCCTTCGTTGAGTTTGGCGAGAAGCTTGTCAAGGTCGTTGCCATGAACGTAAACGGCCTGCTCTATCGTTTCGCCGTGAGCCATCGCGCAGCCTATGCAGTGCATACCTACAGCCTGAAGAATTTCCCCGCTGTTCGGGTTTATTTTAAGTCAGTCTACAATAAGAGTGTCCTTAGTTATCTTAGCCATAATTATCTCCTTTTATTA
>JAJPXK010000013.1 GCA_021205485.1 Clostridia bacterium
TGCTGCGGTGACCGCGAGTCCTCGCGTGATCCTTCGACTCGCTTCGCTCCCTCAGGATGACAGGTAAGGCATAAAAATAGTATACCCTTCGGGGCAAAAAAAAGACAGCTTTATGAAAAAATAAAACTGCCCAGACGATCGGCTTTGGATATTCCCGCTTGCTCCCCTGCGTTAATTCGCATTTATCGTCAGTCGCAACGGGTTTTTGTTTTAGTAAAATGATTATAGCACTGAAATATTTGTATGTCAAGGAATTTACACATTTTGTTTATTAGAAATTCTTATACCACAAGATATTGTGGTTATTATTGAGTGGAAAGGAATATTTTGCAATCATAATCTTGGCTTCCCCTTGCCTTCCCTCGGGGGAAGGTGTCCGCAATGCGGACGGATGAGGGAAAATTTTATAATAAAATTATCCTGTTATCCCCTCATCTGCACTACATTATCCATAAACCCCGTCCGCCACTTCGTGGCCCTCCTCCCCTAATAGGGGAGGCGATAATAGGGGCGGCAAAAAGTATAATCCCCGCGGACGGACGTCCGCGGGGATTGAGGAGATACAATGCAAAAACGCAAAATCGCATTGTATGAGTAAGTTTAGCTGTTTTTTACTTACTATTTATTCGGCTGTTGCAGTATATGTTTCAGATGTTTCGCCGCTTATTGTCACATATGTACCTGCTGCTGACCATTCGCTATAGCTTCCCGATAAAAACGAATATTTCTGAATAGCATCTACTCCGCTTGCAGAAATGAAGGTGCCGCCTGTAACTGTAACAGAAGTTATGCTCGGTTTACTGCTTGTGGAATCATATGTACCGTAACCGCTTCTGTTGATAATCGAAAGCGCCGCGCCGTCTGCGATTGAGCCGTCATTTGCTCCTTTTTGGCTAACATTATCACTGCTGCCGCTTATATCGCTAGCACTTGCCGTAGCTGTAAATGTACCGCCAGATATTGTAACTTGGCCCGCGCAAACCTGTAACCCTGCGTATTTGCCGGTTATAGAGCCGCCGCTAATACTAAGCGTACCCATTTCGGGGTGATAGTAGCCAACTTCGCCGCCCTCTATAGAACCGCCTTTAATGGTTACTGCTGAATAGGAAGCTAAGCCGTTACCTGACATGCCATACATACCGCCATATATTGTACCGCCTGAAATTGTAATTTCTGTTGCACTGGCTTCACCATTACCATAATATGCTATACCTGCAGAACCACCCACTGTATTAGTTGCGGTCATTTTAACTTCACCGCTTACAGTAAGACTGCCAGCATAATCGTCTTTAGCATTTACCAATACACAATATACGAATTTGCTACTTGTAGTGCTGCTACTTGTTATCTCTGTGTCACCAGAAATAGTAACGTCGCCATATGTATAGATAGCATAACTCCAATATGCACTACCTTTTTCTTCACAGATTATTGTTCCACCAGTTATATTTACTTTTGAATCTTTACTAACATTAATACCTATAGCAGAAGCTGAGCTATTTTCGGCTTTTATCGTTCCACCATTCATCTCTAAGGTACCACTATAATTAGTAGGTAATAGAATAGCAGTTTCACCAATAATAGTTCCACCGTTTATTTCAGCTTTTGCTAAAATTTGTAAGCCATATTTACCACTTATTGTGCCACCATTTATTATTGTTGTACCGCTTGTAGCATTGAGACCTAATGTCGTACCAGTTACTGTCCCGCCGTTAACAATTACTGTATCATCACCAATATTTTTTATACCCATGGTTGTTCCCGACACAGTACCGCTCTCTATGATTAAATCGCCTGAATTATTAACACCATATTTACCGCTTATGGTACCAGTTTGTGCCGTACTGCTATCTGTAATAATAAGAGTAGCACTTTCATTGACAAGCACCACCACATCGTCACTCGAGTTAGACAATGTATATCCGTTGAGGTCAAGCGTTACTACTGTGTTTGCAGCAACCGTCAAGCCATCAGAACTATTTGCAGTAAGCGTTATATTTGTATTTAAAGTTACGCCAAGGTCTTCAGCCAATTCCTCAGCCGTCGTTTCTTCAGCTTCAGCATTGTCATTTGTTTTAGTTTCAATCGTATAAGAACTACCGCTATCGCTCTTAAATTCTTCAATCTCTGCACCGTTTACTATTGTAAGCACAGGAGTATCATCCTCTTCGGGGGCAATTTCTACTATACCTACTTTAGCCGTGCTTTTAAGCTCTACGTGACCTTTAATTAAAGTTAATTCGTCTGTTTCGCCATACAAATAATATGAGTGACCAGCGACCGCCGTAATTGTGACAGAACCTGAAATGCCGTAATGATATACAGTCGCGCTCGCAGCATTAATTTCTACCGCACCACTTTCCGTATAAAGATAAATAGTTGCTTCACCTGAATAATTTATAGTTGTGCCGCTTACTGCATATACGCAGTATTCTATCGTGTTGGATAACACGCTCGCCTCGGCAGCCCTTGACAATGTTCCGTCGGTTATAACAACCAAAGTATCGCCGCTGTTTACTTCGCCGTAAGAAAGTTTTGCAAAATCGTCGGTATAGTAAACAAAAAGATGCGTTGAAGCGTTATAAACTATATCTGCGCCGTCGGCCGTAGGGGTGAGTTTGGATAAATCGTAGCCGTCTTCCCTCAACGCCGTTATCGCCTCGGTCGCGTTGTCGTACTCGCCGTTTATCGCCTGGTCGCTTGTTATAGAGGTGTTGAGATTGCTGACAAGCTGAGAGTCTGACGACTGGTTGGCCTTGCTTATGAGGGCCGTAAACGTAGGAACGAGCACGGCGATTAAAATGGCTATTACCGCTATAACTATAGCGAGTTCTACCAGAGTAAAGCCGTTTTTACGTTGTTTTTTACTCATATAATTT